>CAYWND010000026.1:0-13233 GCA_964459085.1 uncultured Oceanibium sp.
ACAGGGGCCAATGCGGGTACCGTGGCCCCGCGGCCCCTCGCACGATTGAATTTTCCGGCAACATCAAACGCCACTGTCGCAGCCGAGTTGGAACGCCAACCCGCAGGTCGCCTTGATCGGACACCACGACGCGAAGGATTGCCTACCCTGGGTACGCGGTCAGCAGAGTCAACGACAATCGTTCGCCCAGATGCCAGCACGGTGCTGCGGCCGCTGGTCCTCGACGGCAACGCGATGAGTGCGTTCAAGGCCGCGACCAACGCTCATCTCGCCGACATCAACGGTCGTCGGGTCGCGGCACCGGAAAAGCCAGCGGCACTGAACCTGACAACAACCGGCCAGGTTATTGCCGCGAAGACCAGGCCTGCAGAGGTGATCATCAGGCGAAACCGATCGCGGGTCGGCGCCTACGGCGCGCGGTTCGCGTTCGGCCAGGCCGAAGACGGTGACAGCATCGATGTCGTCGAGGAAACAGATCGCATCCTGGTAGGTCCCAGAATTCCAAGACCGCTTTATCGCGATCTGGCGGATATCGCGCCGGATCGGTTCTTGCCAGGCATCGGAGACATAGAGGCAAACTCGATCATCGTTCTGGAGACCAACCCGAGCTTTGTCGAAGCGTTCTTGGTCGGCAGCAACAGCGAAATGATGCGCGAGGTGTTCTGGCGAGGCCTGCCAACAGATCGTCGATCAACAGTATTTGGTCGTTTCTGGGATCGCGCGGCGGGCCAGAACGATATCGCTGATATCCATACATGGAGCCCGGCCAACGCGTTGGGGACCAACGCGGCAGGCGGTCAGTCCGAGCTTGTGTTGCTTTTGCGGGGGGACCTGATCAAGCGATATCCAAGTGCAGTGGTCTATGCCGTTCCCGCCACCAGCAACCGCAAACTTGCCGCAGGATTGGCGGGGGAAAAGTCGCCGATATTCTCGGGCAAGCTGGATGATCAAACGGTGTTCTGCGGCTTTGACCTGACCAAAGAGCAGGCGTTGTCTGGTGATGGTTGGTTCTTTGTCCTTGAGCAACTCGTAACCGAACCAACATTTGGGTTTGATGTCCCCGGACCAAATGACCCTGCCGCGCCGAGTTCTTGGCAGAACGCAACCTGGTTGCATGCGGGGGCCGATGAAAACGCAGCCCTTCGCGTAACAGGGACCGCGCCATTGGCAGCGGTCGTCGGGAACTCGGCCCAGATGGCCGCGGTGGCATTCCAGCGCCCGTTCCGGGCCGCGATACACGCGGACAAACTGTTGAATGGGGGTGGCGGTGCCAATTAGTGCGGCAGATCGACAGCGCCTTGCCCGGGCGCGGAAAAAACTGAGCAAAGCCCGTGAACGGCTTGGCGACACCGACAAGCAGCTGACGAAACTGCAAGCCGACCTTGGAAAACAACGTGCTGCTGGCGCGCGGCAGACCATCCGGGATCGGTTGAAGCAGCGGATTGCAAATCTGCGGACCGACCGCGGACGATTGCGCGCCGAGGTCGAGACCGCCAGCGACGAGTTGCTAACGCTTCGCGGCACGCTGTTCGACAGTGATCCGACCCGGTTTGTCGGAGACATGGATGCCAGGACACCGATAGCCATGCTGCCTGTGCGGCTCGAATATCGCTATTTTGTCGGCAATCCGACCGAACTGAAGATAAGGATCTATCCTCAGGAATTGCAGATCGATGATCATCAAGAAAGTCTGGACAGCGGTGAAATCAACTCGGCGAAAGGGTTTTGGCAGGCTGTAGTTGCCGCCCGGGCAACAGGTGGGGATGAAACCGCGGTCTGGGAGGACTTCGCAAGGCAACACCGCCCGGGACGCGCGCGTTGGATCGCCGAGAAATTGCGTCCCGGGAACCTGGACGCGGCAGATCAAGCGACACCCCTGGACTATCCCTCTGTCGAAGCGGCGGATGATGCAGCCCTTGACGCACATGTCCGCTGTCTGCCTGAACGGTGGGCCGTTCTTGGGTATCGAGACGGCAGCCCAGTGGTGCGCGCCTGGAGCAAACCGGTTGATGAAGCGCTAACGGTCAATCTGACGGACGAGGCCGACGATCCGGACGCCCCCGACATTAATGACCGCGCCGTGGATGACGATGGGCAGCCGCCGCGCGCTCGGGGTCTTGATTGGCTGGTGGACTACGACACCGCTGTTGATGCCGGCATGGCAATTACCCTGACCGATGCCGATGATGGGCAGATCTCGCAAGGCTACGACGAACTTATCGTCGTAGGAGTGGACTGGTCGCGCGACGCGGGTGAGGGCGCCGATGCGTTGGAAGCGTTGCTCGAAAGTCATCGTTTCGAACAGGGTATAGAACTGCCAACGCAAGCAGAGCCAACAAACCTTGATGAAGAGGACACCGACGCAGATGCGCTGATACAGGGATTTGACGATCGCCAGATCGACAATTTAAACCCGCTTGCAGCGCCTGTGACGGTTTCGACGGAACGCGATGGTGCGCTGATGAATGGCGGGCTTGGCCTGAGCCCTTCGTCGCCGTTGTTGTCGGCCCCAGGGGCCGACCGCGCGATGCATCAGGCGCAAGCAGATATGTTGACACTGCTTTTCGAAGGAACACTAGGCTATTTCGCCGATCAGATGTTGGACCCGATGCTGTCTGACGCCGATATCGGGCGTCTCAAGCGACATTTCATCCAGTTTGTTCGCCCGCTTGGGGCGATACCTCTTTTGCGCGTCGGCGATCAGCCCTACGGCATTTTGCCGGTTTGTGACAGCCGACGCTTCACCGCGGCACAGAACAACATAAGCGGCAAGGTTCAGCGCGAGACCAACGCTTGGCGCGGCTACTGGCAAAGCGCTGCTCGCAAATCGGTGCCGCGGATCGGCAGTACCCGGGACGTCGACGAGGATTTGCTGAATGCCCTTAGAATGAGCGCGCGGTCGACCGATTTCCGCATTCGAGAAGCGGTTGGACCCACAATGGTCGCGAACTTTGCAAACATGCAGTCAGAGCATGCATTCCAGGAAACCGCCGCCAGTATCTGGATGCAACTTGGAAACTACGCCGACAGGCCCTTTTTGGCGGACACCGCCCTTTCGCGACTGCACCACCGTGTCAGGCTGCCGTTCGTTCAGCGCGGCGATAAATCGAAGCCGCTGACAACAGACTATCTGACCGACATTGCCGGAAAGTTGCGTTCGACAGGTGGCTTTGAAGATATGCTTAAGGCCAAGCTCGAGGATCCTGGCAGTATTCTGGAAGCCATAGCGACGCATTCCGCGTTGCTGGAGCTGGCAAAGTCCGCGGCTCGACTTTCGATCACAAGCGACGCGTCCCGCTTCAAAGTCTCGCGCCTTGTTGCGCGCGATCGGGAAATCAACGGCTTGACCGACAAGGTCGTCCCCAGCGAAGGTATTGCGCTGGTCAGTAATGCGTTGGACCGTCAGCCCGCCGTTGCAGCAAACCGGTCGGTCGTCGATGAGGTCGCACGCCTTCTGCGCGACGGTTCAAGCACGCCAAATATCGAGAAGACTGTCCTAAACCCCGCTCGTCACTTCGAACAGGCGCTGACCGGCCTCAGCGGATTTACTGTCGGCGAGCTTGAAACACTGCTGACCAGCGCGCTGGACAGCTTGTCGCATCGGCTGGATTGCTGGATGAGCTCGCTTGCCAATCAGCGATTGAGTGAGATGCGCAAGAAACGGGCGCGCGGACTATTGATCGGCGGTTTTGGGTGGCTGGACGACGTGAAACCGGCCCCCCGGGATACCGGCTTTGGAATGACCTTGGCGCCGTCGATGAACCACGCAAAGGCTGCCGCTGTCCTGAAAAGTGCGCATGCCGCGCATGCTGGCGATGACAAGGACCTGCTTGCGGTCGATCTGAGTTCTGCGCGCGTGCGCCAGGCGCTGAAGCTTGTCGAAGGCCTTCGGCAGGGCCAATCTGCCGGTGCACTATTGGGGTATCGGCTGGAGCGCGACTTGAAACAGCGCCGGTTGTCGCTTGTGCAGTATGTGGGCCCCCTGCGCCGAATTGCACCGTTGGGCCGAACCAAACAGACGTTGCCCGGCACACCCCTGGAAACCATTGAGGCGCGCGACGTCGTCGATGGCCTTCGAATTCTGGAGCTGTGGAAGGAAAGCCCCAACTTTTTCTCTGATCACGCCGACTTGCCGCAAGGCGGCCGCGATCAGGCGGACCTTCGGCGGGCATTCGAGGCATTGGACGACACGTTGGACGCGCTGAATGACCTGATGCTGGCCGAAAGCGTCTACCAGTACGTGAACGGCAACACCGAGCGCGCCGCAGCCGCGCTCGATAGTCTAGAACGCCAGTCAGTCTTCCCCGAGCCCGAGATTGCCGCCACTCCGCGCAGTGCCGCCGTGTACCACCATCGCCTTCTGGTCGCGCTTGCCGACAGGCCGCTTCCCCAAAGCTGGAGCAGCTTGCCGGCAATCCGCTCCGAACCGCGCGCAAATGCCGATCCACGGATCAATTCCTGGTTGGCGCAGCTTCTCGGGGACCCAGCCAAGTACGAGTTCAGCGGTAGCCTTTTCGTTGATCTACAGGACACCAGAGCCGGTGTTCGACGCATCACTCGGCAAGAGCACGAGAAGGTGGTGGTCAATCTGTTGGATCTCGAGCTTCATCCGGCCGCGCTTGTCTCGGCGGCCACGACGCCAAGTGCCGACAAGCCCAGCGAGTTGGAAGCCCGAATAGAGCGGGCGTTGCGCGCGAAGGTTGTCACCCCACTCCCGGCAAATACCGTCGGGACGCAGATGGTTATCCACGGCGCGCCCGAGACGCCCGAGGCGATCGGGTTTGCGGGTTTCAGCCTGCTGGTCCAACAGATGGCAGGCGTTCTTGGCAGCGCCGAGATTGGCGATGCCCGAAGCCTTGCCTCCGATGACGGGGATGACCCAGGTTTTGACACAGCTGAATTCGCCCAGCGGGTAGAAAGCGCCCGCGCAAGCTTTGTGGCGGCGGCGAATGGGCTTGACCCGACCGCCGCGGCTGTGGGCCTCCGTCGCCAACTTGCGAATTTGGCCAGCCACGGCGTGCAAAATGCATTGCCCGCAGAACGTGATGAACACCTGCAAGCGCAAGCTGAACAGGTAAAGGCACTGGCCGACGTGACATTGGATCGTCTGGCCGAACATAGCGGAAATTTCAGTCGCGGCACCGCTACTGCGCTGCAGCAAGTTGCGCATGACAGTCAAACGCTGAAAATCCTGTACGGCGAGAATTTTGTCGCCTTACCGCTTTGCCAATTGGTGGATAGCCAGGAACAGGCGGCATCCCTTGCGAATGCCTCCCAGTTGGTGCCCGGCGGACCTTCGGACGTCGACGATTGGCTGCGATTGCACGCAGCGGCACGGCCCAGCGTCGCGCGCCTGACCGAGCTTCTGGACAATAGCGACCTTGCCAAAATGGATGAGCCCATTTCGGCAGGATCAACCGAAGTCATTCAACTGCCCCACAACCCGGAAGAGCAATGGGTGGGGCTGCCGCTGAAGGCAGATTTGGTACGACCCAAGGCGAACCTATCCATTCTGGTGCATCACAGCGGCGACAGTCTGGATGCTTCCGCCGCCCAGGCCTTGATGGTTATCGATGGATGGGAAGACCGTATCCCCGACGTCAACCAGAGTTCGGCAGTCACGTTCCAATACGACGCCCCGAACGCACAGGCGCCACAAACGATCCTTCTGGCCGTTCCTCCTTTGCGGGATCAAAAGACCTGGTCGTTTAACGATGTGGTCGGCGCGGTGAGAGAAGCCAAAGAGCTTGGCGAGATCCGGATGGCGGATCTTGCGCATATCGATCTGCTTCCACGAATGCTGCCGGCACTTTACTTCCCCTTCGATCTTGACGAGGACTCGATCACTCTGAACTTCGGCCATACGATCGAGATTGGTTCCCTCATGAACGCGCTCAATCGCTAGGACCCTTGCAATGGCTTTTGTAACGACCTGGAACCGACTGGAACCCCTGCCGCGCCACAAGGACCTTCGTGACGGGTTGGAAGCGCGCCTTGCGGATCCCCTGTGGTTGCTCGGCCGTCAATGGCAGTTCGGCGAGTTTCAGGGCAGCGATGGCGGCCGCCCTGTGTTGGCGACATTCGAAGCTGATCGGGCGGATCTGTCGCGGTATCAACCACGGGGCGGCGGCAACGTGCCGAGTGAACCCTACGAGCCGCTAGCGGAACCTCTTGAGGTCAGAGTGGAAGCAGAGGCGCGGGCCGGCGGCCTTGGGCATTGCTTTTGGCTGTCACAGGGAACCAGGCTTCAGAAATTGCTGCGGGCCCGAAACGTGTCCGGAGTGACCCTTCGACGATTGCGGCAGGAATACCCGGTTGACCCGAACACGATCGTGGCCCCGGGATCTCAACCCGACCCTCAGATGACAAAAGCCCTCGCTCTGCTTTCACTTGCCGGAGGCAAGGCGATCGACGCTGAAAAGTATCACGCGGATGCAAGCATCAGTCTTGGCGGCGCGGCCCCTAGTCTGCCCGCTGCATTGGCCCAACTGCCGCGAACCGAAGCCGACAAAGTCAAGGCCGCGACGATCGACTGGCTGGAAGGCCTTCACCTGCCGTTACAGGCAAACCGATCCGCTTGGCAGGATGATCAGCTGGAATACAGCTTCGCGACCGCGACGGACCTCAATGGCGAGGTGGCCTTGGAAGCGTCTGAGTATAGCGGGGGACGGCTGGATTGGTACGCATTCGATGCACGCCGGGACCTTTCGCTTGGCGCGCCGCCCGGCGGTATACGCCATGTCACCCGCACCGCTTTGCCGGTACCGGTTGCTTACGCCGGGATGCCGGCGGATCGGTTCTGGGAATATGAAGACCACCCCGTCCGGTTTGGGGAAATTGCCACCTCGGGGACCGATTTGGCGCGGCTTTTGATGTCGGAATTCGCACTGATTTACGGCAATGATTGGTTTCTGCTGCCTGTCGACTTGTCGATAGGATCCCTGCTGGGAAATGCGAAGGTCACCGTAACGGACACGTTTGGCGCGACAGTCGCGATAAAGCAGGAGCTACATCCCGAGACAACGCTGTTTGAGCTTTCCTCCAATGAACCAAACGCAAGCGGGTTGTTTCTGCTGGCCCCAGCCCTGTCAGATGCGGATATCGGCGAACCAGACGAAACGGTTATGATCATCCGTGATGAGTTGGCCAACATTGTGTGGGGCATCGAGAAACGGGTGCCGGACGGTCTGGGCGGATCGCGCGACAGGAGTGAGGACCCGGCCGGTGTCCCTGGAAGCAATGCGATCCAGAATATGCCGCCAGATGCCGAGCTGATCTATCGCCTCAATTCAACGGTCCCGGCCAATTGGATCCCCTATGTACCAATTGAAACGACTGCCAGTACGGCGCGAAAAACGATGCTTGAACAGCGGGTTATCGAAAGCGTGCGAGTGGATGGCAGTCGATCAAAAGCGCCTCCGGAGGGGGTAATTCTGACCGAATCCAAGCGCATCGAGCTGGAAGAAATCACTCGCGAGGGCGTCGTCCTTGATCGTCAAAAACACCTGACCCGATGGACCGATGGCCGATATCATTTCTGGATCGGTCGGCGAAAGAGGGTCGGCAGGGGGGAAGGATCAAGCGGGCTGCGATACGACTTCACCGAGGAGGTCTGACCGCCGCTTCCGCAGGGGTTGCAGAGTTTTTGCCACAGGTGGGCTGCCTCTCTGTTTACCCGGCCTCTTTCGGTAGACGATGTGTCGTCCATGGGCCGCCCCGGTTAGGTATTGGCGATCCGCAGAGGATCGCGCACCAGTCCCTGCAAACATCGCACCCCCGGCATGTGGCGGAGTTTCTAACCGATCAGACCATCCACCCATGCCGAAACCACCGCGCCCATACATGTGATGTGATCTGAATGTGTGAAGCCCGAGATACGCTTGCGCGTCGCATAATCAATCCAACAAGATGAGCCAAGCTCTTGTTTAGTTCAGGCCGCCTTTGGTGCCAAAAAACCTGACGACGGACACGGCCCTGCACCTGCGCTGACCTGCCCCCCGATGGTCCCTCATTCATAACGAGAGTCTGCGGGTCTGGTTTTCATATTCCTCGGTTTCGGTTTGGGCAAGCGCGCCGGGCGCGGAGCCCTCAAATTGCTCAAGCGTCCGGCGCGCTTCTGCGGGCGTTTGATTTCCGAGCGATGAGTGCGGCCTGACGTTGTTGTAGTCGTATCTCCAAAGGTAGTCACCCGTTGATTTCGCTTTGCAGTCGGATCTCGGCCGGCTTTAGCCTCAGCCCGCAATGCTTGGGACTTGATCTGCGCCTCCGCCAACGGGACGGTATGCAAACTGCCAAGTCCGATCTCTCGCCTCCGTCCGCCGAGCGTTACACGCAAGATCCAGCTCTTGGATCCTCCTGCCGCAACATTGAGATAGAGCCCATGCCCATCGCCATACATTCCCGGTGCGCTCAAGGCTTGAACTCGTTTGGCGTCGAGCTTGGCCACAGAACATCCTTCCCACCGTTTATCCCACCAACGAGCTTGCGACATGGTGGGAAGGGATGCGACCGCCTGCCAATGTCTGTTTGGCAAAATTCAGAAATACATTGGTTTTATGGCGTTCTCTGAGACTTCCTGGCTTGTTGGTTCGAATCCTCCTCGGTCCGCCATCTTGACCTTTCATAAATAAAATCAAAGACTTACGCGGAGTTTTCGTGCGAGCTGCGGTGTTTGCTCTGCTTGGGTTTTACTGCGCCTCGGGATTGATCGCGTGGATCGGGGCGCCGTCGGCGAAGGCGTTCACCTGTTCGAAAATATCCCGGAATTGAAGCTCGAATTCGTCCTCGGTGACATAGCCGATATGTGGCGTCGGCAGGACGTTTGGCAGGGTTAGCAGCGGATTGTTCGGATCGCGCAGCGGTTCGGTGTCGTAAACATCAACGGCAGCGGTGATACGACCCCGTGCCAATTCCGCCTCTAAAGCGCCTTCCGCCACGAGGCCCGCGCGCGAGGTGTTCACGAACAGCGCGCGGTCAGGCATTGCCGACAGGTCGTCTGCCGTGATGATGCCGCGGGTTTCGGGTTTCAGGCGGACATGAACGCTGACGATGTCCGATGTCGCGAAAAAATCCGTGCGGCTGTCCGCGACAGTCCGGCCATCCGCCGCTGCCCGTGCCCGCCCGTCGTCCGAGGCCCACCATTGTACGTTCATGCCGAGTGCGGCGGCATAGTCCGAAACCGCGCCAGCAATCCGGCCATAGCCGTAAAGGCCCAGTGTTCGTCCCCGCAGGCTGCGTCCGACGCCCATTTGCCATTCGCCGGCGCGGATTGCCGAGACCTGTTGGGGGATTTGGCGATAGCTTGCCAGGATCAGCGCCAGGGTCAGTTCGGCAGCGGCGTAGGACGGCGCTCCGGCATGCATGTTCGAACACAACAGGACGCCGTTGCGCGTGCAGGCCGCAACGTCGATATGGGGATAGACGCTGCGTTGCGAGATCAGTTTCAGGTTCGGCAGGCGGTTCAGCAACTCTGCCGTGATCGCAGTGCGTTCCCGAAACAGGACCAGCGCCTCTGCGTCCGCGACCCGTTCGGCCAGCTTGGCCGGATCGGGTTCGTGATCGGTCCAAACGGTGACGCCATGACCGGCGAGCAGATCATAGCAAGGGAGCCCGCGCAGCGTATCGAACCAGTCGTCCAGAATGTGAACTTTCATCGGCTTTCAATCCCTGCATCCGGGTCCGGACTGCGCGGTGTGGCGACAAAGCGAGGCGTGCCCAGGGCGCGGATCGCCTCGGAAATCGAGCCCCGAAGACCGATCAAGTGGTTGTACTGCGCGTCGCAGCCCGAGATCGGGGTGGGGTAGTTGCGGATCTCCTCCTGGATGCGGTTGCGGGCCGCTTGCAGTTCGGCGCGGGCGACGACCAGACACTCTTCGTAGCTCATCGCGGCCTCCTGTTGAGAGTCAAATATGTATACAAATGTATACCATTCAAGCGATCTCCGTCAATCCTCGGACCATTGCCGTGCGGGCACGAAGACCTCGCCCGCGGCCAGTTTGCGGGCTGTCCGCACAAGACCGGCGGACCGTATGTCAAAGCTGTCGCCGTCAATTGCGTAATCGACGACGACCTTGAGCTGGCCCATCGGGTGTTCAAGCGACAGATGCGCGGGGGATGCGGTCACCCCTTTCGCGATACCGTCCGCGACAGTGCCGGGGCACAGCAGACAGGTGCTGAGCGCCTGCGAGCCAGTGACCGCCAGGCTGGGATGGCAACTCCACGGCATGAAATAGCGCGTCGCAGCCGTTCCGCCGTCGCGGGGCGGGGCAAGAAGGCCGAACTTGGGTGTGACCGACCCCGAAACATCCCCCATACCCATGCGCGCCCCGGCCTCGATCCGGACTGCGTTGATCCGATCCAGAAACGCCTTGTCTGCGTCCAGTTCGGCCGCGGTTTCATAGCCGGTTTTGCCAAACGCATCCGCGCGCGCGATAACCATCGGCATGGCCACGTCGATACAGGTAACGGCCACGTCCCCGATCATGTCGACCCGGTTGCCGGTCGGAAACATCGCCCCCGTTGCCCCACCGACAACATCCTGAAACAGCAACTGGATAGGTGCCGAGGTGCCGGGCACGCCATCGATGGCCGCGTCCCCGTCATAGGATACCACGCCGCCCGGCGTCGCGATCTTGGCCGCGACCCGCGCGCCGGTGTTCACGGCGTGGATTCGCACCTCGGTGGTGTCGCCTGCAGGCGGTATCAGGCCCATTTCGATGGCGGCTGGGCCCACGCCGACCAGGATATTGCCGCAGGTGGGTTTGAAATCCACATTGCCATCCTCGACCCCCACCTGGGCAAAGAAATAGTCGACATCGGCCCAGTCATCCTGGGACGCTGACAGCATTGCAACCTTGGTGGTCACAGCCGCCCCGCCGCCGATCCCATCGATGTTCAGCGGGTGGCCCGAGCCGATGATCGCGACCAGGACCCGGGCCAACGTGTCCAGGTCCTGCGGCAGATCCGAGCGCAGCATGTAAGGGCCGCGCGACGTGCCGCCGCGCATGAACAGGAAGGGGACGGACCTTTGGGTCATGCGGGTGCCTCCAGTCGAGAGATGATGGTCTGCGCAAAGGCGCGGGTGCCAAGGCGCCCGCCCAGATCGCGGGTGCGGGTGTCGGGATCGGCCAGGCAGGTTGCCACGGCGTGTTCGATCCTGCCAGCCGCGACGGGCTCGCCCAGATGGGTCAGCAACATGGCCAGTGACAGGATCAGTGAGACCGGGTTCGCCCGGTCTTGTCCGGCGATATCGGGGGCCGAGCCGTGCTGGGCTTGCGCCGCGGCGCCCTCGGGGCCGACATTCAGGGATGCTGCCAGGCCCAGTCCGCCGGCAAGTTCGCTGGCCAGATCGGACAGGATGTCGCCGAACATGTTGGTGGTCACGATCACGTCGAAGCGACCGGGATCGCGGACCAGATGCGCCGCTGCCGCGTCCACCAGCAACTCGTCATAGGCGGTGTCCGGATGCTGCTGTGCCACATCGCGCACCGTGTCCAGGAACAGCCCGTCACTGACCCGCATCACGTTGGCCTTGTGCACTGCGGTGACGCGCCGCGCGGGCCGGGTGCTGGCCTGCGCGAACGCGGCTTGGGCGATACGGCGGCTGGCGTGTTCAGTGATCAGCCGTGTGGCCATGGCCACGCCGGGCACGGGCATCACCTCGCCCGGGCCCAAATGCAGGTTGCGGTCGGCGTAAAACCCTTCGAGGTTTTCGCGAAAGATCACCAGATCCACGCGCCCGGACCAAGGCGTGTCGACGCCCGGCCAGGACCGGGCGGGCCGGATGTTGGCATAAAGATCCAGCGCCTTGCGCAGCACGCCGGACGGGTTCAGGCCGCCTTCGGCCCGTGGTGGATAGGCATTGTGTGAAACGGGGCCCAGCAGCACGCCGTCGCTGGCGCGGGCCGCATCGACGACTTCATCAGGGATCGTGGACCCCGACGCGGCAAGTGCTGCAAACCCGATCGCCATCCGATCGACCGACACAGGCCGCGTACAGTGCGGGACGACCGCGCCCAGCACATCCAGCGTGGCCGCCATGATCTCGGGCCCGATGCCATCCCCATCGAGCGCCAGCAGCCTCAGGTCAGCGGCCATGGAAGATCGACATAGGACTGCAGCAGACCCGGCGGGAAGTCGCGGTTCAGAATGCCCGCCATGGCGCACATGAACGCGATCCCGGCTGCGCCATAGGCGGCGGCAAAGCCCCAGCCCTTGCCAGACCGGTAGCGGATGAACGCGACCAGAAAGATCGCCAGCGCCAGGATGAAGCCCAGCAACGAGGTCAGCACCAGCAGCCCGGCAAACCACGCCAGCGTCGACCACAGCCCATGGGCGTTCTGGTCGGCGTTGTCGGCCT
The DNA here is from genome assembly GCA_964459085.1 of uncultured Oceanibium sp. Taxonomy (GTDB): domain Bacteria; phylum Pseudomonadota; class Alphaproteobacteria; order Rhodobacterales; family Rhodobacteraceae; genus Halovulum. Next base: position 12,359 of record CAYWND010000026.1, read on the forward strand.
CGCGGTCCGCGAACAGGGCGTGGCCCTCGCCGCTCAGCATCATCTGGACCAGCAGCACCAGCGCCCCCAGGATCGCCACACCGGACACGAACCGCGGGAACACACGGTCGGCGGCAGCATAGTCGGGGATCAGCGAGGCGTTGACGAAGGCCACCAGCAGATAGCCCAGCACCACCAGCAAAAAGATCATCGGGGCGCGTTTACGACCGGATTTCACGGCGCCTTCGGCCATGATGGTCTTGGCCTGCCTCAGCCCCACCACGACCGAGATCACGGTGATGATGATCAGCACGATGACGATGGGCGAAAAGATGTACTCGATCCCCTCGCCAAAGCTCTTGCGGAACCGCGAGGCCGCGATCTGGACCGCCTGGTTGGCATAGGTTTCGGCCGGGTTGGACAAAACGAAACCGATCAGGAACGCGGGTCGCGACCAATCAAAGCGGCGCATCAGAATGCCCAGCAGGCCGATGGCGAACAGCGCCACCAGATCCATCAGGTTCTGGCCCGACTGGAACGCGGCAAAGCTGATGATCATGAACAGGAAAGGGGCAAGCAGCGCAAAAGGAATGGTCGTCAGCCGCGCGATCCCGCCTGACGCGCCGATGCAGATCAGCGTGCCCACCACATTGGCCAGCGCCAGCAGCCAGACGATGGCATAGGTGATGTCCAGATTGTTTTTCAGCATCGAGGGGCCGACCTCGATATTGCCCGAGCCCAGAAGTGCTATGGCGCCGATGAAGATCGCCATCGAGCCTGATCCGGGAATGCCGAACAGCAGGGTGGGAACCAGTCCGCCGCCTTCCTTGGCGTTGTTCGAGGATTCCGGCCCGATCACGCCGCGCACCTCGCCCGAGCCGAAGTTCGACTTGTCC
>CAYWND010000027.1:0-13105 GCA_964459085.1 uncultured Oceanibium sp.
GATCAGGCCGTTGGGTTCGCGCAACGCCACCCGCAGCCGCTTGTCCACCGCGGTCGGCAGGTTCAGCCGGTCCAGGTTGGCCAGCCCCTCGGCCCCGTCCAGCAGACGCAGCACCAGCGCCTCGCCGTGCAGGGTCGGCGCCGAGGCCACGCGAATGTCCACCGCCTTGCCCCCGGCGCGGTGCCGGATACGCCCATCCTGCGGCAAGCGGCGTTCCGAGATATCCATCCCGGCCAAAATCTTGACCCGCGAGACGACGCCCTCGTAATGCGCCCGCTCGGGCGCCTGGGCGGGTACAAGCATGCCATCGATGCGCAACCGTACCCGCGGTCCCGCATCCAGCATCTCAAGATGGATGTCCGTCGCCGCCATCTCGGTCGCGCGGGCCAGCAGCCCGTCCAGGAACCGGATCGTCGGCGCGTTGTTGGCCAGCTCGCGCAGCCGGTCCGCGTCCTGATCCCCTGACTGCCCCGCCAGCACCCGCGAAAGCGCGGGCGTCGCCTCGGCCGGATCGTCGACCGTGCGTGAAAACGCCGCCTCGATATCCCGGTCTGTGGCAATGCGCAGTTCCAGCCGGTCGCCGAACAGCATGCCCAGCGCGCGTGTCACTTCTTGGTTGTAGGGGTCGGCCACGGCCAGCACCGCGCGGCTGTCATCCAACACCACCGGTGCGATGCCATGGCGGGTCATATAATCCCGCGACAGCCGGTCGTCCTGCGGCAGTGGTACCGGGAAATCCGTCTCGGACACCACCGCCATGCCCAGTTCTTCCGACGCGGCTTCGACCCAGTCGCGTTGCGAAAAGATCCCCAATCGGTCCAGCACTACGCGCACCGGCTGGCCCGTGGTGCGCGCCACCTCGGCAATGCGTGCCTCGTCCTCGGCCGTCAACAGGCCGTCCACGATCAATTTGCTCGGATACCTGAGGTTGCCCCGGACCGGTTCCAGGCCGCTCGCGCCCATTGGTCTCTCCCTGCTCCCGAATGCCAGATTATATAGCGCCGTTCGACCACACAAGCCAACGGCCCCAAGAAATAACGCGCACCGTTCTAGAGCTGCACCCAAATAACGGCGGAATTCCGCCTGTTACCGGTTTCCTATCTGTAGCAGTGGAAACCAGAGTAAATCACTGAGAACTCTATTTTTATATATGTAGTGTGGCGGAATTCGGGCGGGTTAGACCATAATTTGGTCAGGTTTTGGCCGCCTACTTTTATCGAGCACGGCACGGGTGACGGGAAAGAAGGGGTTCGCCTATGAAAGTCGTTAGGGTTCGGCGCGCATTGCTGTGCGCCACGGCGGTTTATGCGTTTATCACACCGACTGCGATTACCGCGCAGACCGCACCGAGCGCCGGTGCGGACGGCCTTCAAGTTGCATCGCTACAAGACTCGGTGCGGACGGAAAGTTCGACTTTTCTGAAACTCAGCATTGCGGATGCGACGACGTTCGTTTTGACCGCGCCGCTGATACCAGGCGCTAAAATCCTGGTCGATGGCGATACGGTGCTGGATCTCAGCGCGCCGGAGGGGTCCGAAAGCGACGTGGTCAAGGCATTTCTGGCCCTGTCCGCGGGCGACCATCTGATCGAGATTTTTGCGCCCGTCCCGTTCCACGACAACATCGCCAGCACGATGATGATCAACGAACTGGGTTCGGAACCGGTACGGCTGGACCTTGCTGCAACTCCGCTCAGCACCGAAGCAGGCCGCGAACTGGCCCGTACGCTCAACCAAGGCGTCAAGTCAGCAGGTGACGCATCTGATGGCGGCCCGTCGATGACCGACGGGGCGCTCTCGAACCTGGCCTCGGCCCAGGGCGAGCCACGTAGACCGTTCATGATCGGCGGCAAATCCAGCGAAGGCGCGGCACGTCGGGCCGCGGCACAGGCGGCCGAGGCCGCGGGTGCGGCGCCACCAAATGGCGCGCAGCAACCGATCCAGATGGCGGCTATGACGCCATCCGACAGCAATAGCTCCGGCACAAGTGGCAGCACATCGACCAGCACGGTCACGCCTGTCGGCGTTGTCAGCAGTGGCGGCAGTCAGCCCACCTCGGACGGGGGAACGAACACCCCGGGCACCGGAACGCCGGGCCCGACGGCTTCGCCGACACCGACCCCGACGCCAACACCCACACCGACGCCCACACCAACTCCGACACCGACCCCGTCACCATCGGTAGCGACCCAAAGTGGTCTGCTGCCGCCGACGGATATCGTGCCGACCGCTGCCATTCAGCTGGTTTCGGGCGGGACGGAAACCGGTGTGGTGGCGGATTCGGGCACAACGCTGTTCGGGCTGGTCCAGGATCCCGCGACCTTCGATGCCATCGATGTGCTGGTGACCCCTTCCGGGCGCCAGACACGGGTCGATGTCGGCGCAACGAACGGCCAGTTCGCGGTCCGCCTCTTTCAGGATGACTTCGCTCAGGGCAATGCCATTCAGGTCGCGTTGACGGGCGTCTCGACCACCAACGAACAGGTCCAGTCGGTACCGGTATCCTACTCGTTCACCGGCGGCACTGCCTCGGACGGCTTGACACAGGCGCTGGGTCGGATCTCGTACGGCGCGACCCCCGATCTGTATTCCCGGGTCCAGGCGATGGGTTTCCAGGCGTATGTTGAAGAACAGCTGGAGCCGGAAACCGTGAACGATTCGGCGTTCCAGGCCTTGAATCCGAACGCCATTCCCAACATCGAGTCCAACAATTCGGGCACCCTGTTCCGGACAATTCTGGACAAGAACATCGCCTATGCGGCGTTTTCGGAACGCCAGTTGCTCGAGGTGATGACGAACTTCTGGATCAACCATTTCCATGCCTCGACCAAAGGCACCAGCATCGAGCTTCAGAACCTGACCGACCGGGACGCGTTCCGCGACATGGCGATGGGAACCTTTGGCGAAATGCTGCTCTACAGCGCGCGCAGCCCGCTGATGTCTCAGTTCCTGGACAACGATGAAAGCCGCGTGGGCAACATCAACGAGAATTATTCCCGCGAGTTGCTGGAACTTCACACGGTAGGCGTTGAATCGACCTACGGCGATCAGGATATCATCGAGGTCGCCCGCGTCTTTACGGGCTGGCGCTACAATCGCGTCAGCGAAGACGGCTTTGACGTCTACGAGTTCGAATTTCAGCCCGATCGCCACGACACCGACGACAAGGACATTCCGTTCCTGGGCGTCACGATCCCCGGCCGGTCTGGCGCCGAGGGCGTGCAGGAAGGCGAAGAGCTGTTGGCCATGCTGGCCAACCATCCCGACACCCGGAACTATGTCTGCGGCAAGCTGGTGCAATACCTGGTGGCAGACCAGCCGCCGGCGTCCTTTGTCACCAACTGCGCCGCGGCGTGGCTGGTTACGGGCGGCGACGTCAAGGCGATGCTGCGGGCAATCCTGCTGGATCCGGCCTATATCACCACCGCCGCCTATCAGCGCAACAACGGCAAGACCCCGTTCGAATACTCGGTGTCCGCCATTCGCGCCTTTGGGGCGGAATGGGATGGCGACCGGGGCTTCTTCAGCCGCTGGCGCGACGCCGTTACCGATGCGGGTCAGAACCCGCTCTACTTTCCGGTCCCGACCGGCCTGCCCGAAGTTATGGCCGCCTGGCAGGGCAGCGCGTCTGTGCTGGGCCGGTTCCGTGAGACAGCCGATATCGCCGAACGCCGCCAGGAATACGGCATAGACCTGTCCGCCGATGTCGTGGCAGCGGGACTGGAGACCGCGGAGGAAGTCGCCGCCTACCTACTGGGCGTCGCCACCGTTGACCGGTATTCCCAGCAAGAGTTCGACACCCTGGTGGCCGTGCTCAAAGGCGATGACGGGATCTTCGAGCCCCTGGTCGCCAACGAGACAGCGGCCCTGGAAAAGGCCATGGGCCTGATCCTGGTGATCCCCAGTTTCCAGTTGCAATAGTCCGTACAGCCCCTTTCGAGAGAGAGTTCGAAAACATGACGACTCGCAGAGAATTTCTCCGTCAATCCTCGCTGATGGTCTCGGCGGCAAGCATGGCCGGCCTTGTCGGGGCGCCGAAGTTCACGTTCGGACAGGCCGCCGGTGGCAAGACCTTCGTCAAGGTGTTTCAGCGCGGCGGTGCTGACGGCTTGCACCTGTTGCCTGCCGTCGCCGACCTGGCCTATTACCAGATCCGTCCCAACATCGCGATCGAACCGCCCAGTGCGGACCCCAACTCGGCGATCAGCCTCGGCGCGGGCACCATCCGCGGGCTGAACCCGAATCTGGAACCGCTGATGGAAATCTGGGACTCGGGCAACATGATGATTGCCCCCTCGGCCGGCCTGGCCGATGGCAACCGGTCGCATTTCGACTGCCAGCGCTGGATCGGAACCGGTGCGCGCAACAACGTGATCGACGGTTATTTGAACCGCTACATGCAGAACGTTACCGGGCCCGAGCATCCCCTGCGCGGCATGGTCGCGGGCAAGACTTCGATCAGCACCGAGATGCGCGGCACGGTTGGTGTCCCGGCGATCAACGACACTGGTGGTTTCAATCTCGAAAACAACGACTTCTGTTCTGGTGCTGGCTGCGCCGACAACCAGTTGACCGAGCTGATGCGCGAGATCTCGTCGCACGAGGTCGATCTGTCGGCCGTCGAAGGTCAGGTCAAGGACAACCAGATCGTCATGCTGGACGCCATCGCCGAGGTGCAGGCGGCAGGTTCGGATTATACCCCGTCCGCCGGTGGCCTGAACTACTCGAACTCCGGCCTTGGACGCGGCCTGCGGCTGGTCGCTCAGCTTCTGAAGGCCGGCGTGCCCCTCGAGGTCGCCGCGCTGGACTGGAACATCGGCTGGGACAGCCATTCCAATCAGGTGGCCGATTCGGCCACTCCGATCGCAGATCAGGACTTCGGCTATAACCGCCGGACCCGCGAAGGGGCATTGGACTTTGTCACCTTCTTCCGGGACATGGGGCCAATGCTGAACGACGTGATCGTTATGGTCGGGTCGGAATTTGGCCGCACCAAGCGCGAAAACGGATCGAACGGCACCGACCACGGCCGCGGCGGCGCCTGGTTCGCATTCGGCGGGCCGACCCAGCGCGCCGTCGCCACCGACGTCACGTCGGTATCAGACGACGTGATCGGCACCAACAACTCGGTTCCTGTGGTCGTCAACTACCGCGACATCGCAGGCGAGATCATGGTCCGGCACATGGGCATGTCCGAGGCCCTGGTCTCTACCGTCTTCCCGGCGCACCAGTTTACCAATCAGAACCTCTTCTCCGGCGTGGCTTGAGCACAGGGGCAGGGTTGGTGTATCCCAGCGCGGCGGCACGGTCGCCGCGCAGGTCGTTTCGGGGCATCGTTACCAGAGTGGAGCACGCAGGCTCATCCTCTCCCACCGGGATCAATCCGGGCGCGGCGCTTGTCCGCGTCTCGAACCTGGTGCGCAAGGCCGTGGACGAGGCGCGATCAGGACCGCCGCCCTCCAAGGCGCCGATTGCACCAATGATGATCGCCCTGACCGGCGACGTGCCAAAACTGGTCATCGCAGGCGAACCTGTCTCGCCACCACTTCTGGAAAATGGCGCAGTTACCCCGGCCGCGGCCGAGGTTTTGTCCGGCAAAACCGTGGATATCGGGCTGTCCGGCCAAAGTTCCATTGACCTGGATTTTCCGCTGCCCAACAGTCCACTGCCCGACCTGCGCAGCATGATCGAGACCGAGATCCTGTTCCGCTCGCCCTTTGGCGACGGAATGGCTTACGCGATCTGGGTGGCCGACGAATCTGATACCGGCGGCTGGGACATCCGCGCCGCCGTGACGCTGCGCAGTGTGCTGGACCCGGTGCTGGCCGCGATTCGCGAGGCTGGCGCGCGCGTCGGCGTCGTGCGGCGCATCCGGGATGCCGACCGCGAAGGTTTTGCTGCCGCACCCGCCTGGACAGGGTCCGACGCCCCCGTTGATGCCCCAGCAAAGGGCAGCGGCCTGGCCTGGAAGGCGCCATTCCTGGCCGGTGGCATCCTGATCGCATCGATCCTGGGCTATCATGTCCTGGCCGAAATGCGCGAAGCGGGGCTTGAACGTGCCGCACAGGACGCGCGCGCCACACTGGCCGCGCAGGCCCGTGCCGCGCAGGAACAGGCCACCTTCCTGGCCCGCGAGAAGGGGTCACTGCAAAAGCTGCTGCTGCCCGGCATGCTGACCCAGGAATTGCCCGACGGCGTCTGGCTGGAACAGATGGCCATCGAGGAAGACCGGATCACCATCACAGGCTATGGCCCCTCGGCAGCGGATGTCACCCGGGGGTTGTCGGGCCTGACCGGGTTCGGCGAGGTCGGCTTCGCCTCGCCCGTGACCCGTGATAATACTCAGGGCATCGAACGGTTCCGGATCGCGGCCCAGCTGGACCCCGACCGGTTCGGAGAAGCGCAATGAGTGAGTTCCGTTTCAAGAACCCCGCAGCCCCCCGCAGAACGCTGGGCCTGCTGGTAGCCGCCGGAACGCTGGGACTGGTGATCCTGATTGCGATGACGATCCTGGGCGCCCAGGCGCGCCAGGCCCGTATGGACGATCTGCGCGCGGTGGTCCTGCGCGCCCAGGCGACCGAGGCCGCAACACCCGCCGTGTCGGCGGACCGCTACTATGGCGGCGACACGCCCCAACTGGCCCAGGTCGCCATGCAGACCGACATGCAGGCCATCGCCGAAACTTTTGACATCGCGCTCGAGGTCATTCGCGCCGATGATATCGAACAGGCAGACGGCAAGATCCGGCTGGGGCTGGTGCTGAACGGTGCCGTGCCCGAGGCCAATCTGGGCGGGTTTCTGGCCGCCATCGGCAACCACGAACGGCTGGTGATCCTGGACGAGCTCAGCCTGCGCGCCGCACGCTCGACCCGCCGCAACCAGGCGCAACGTCGGATCGCGTTTCAGATCCGGCTGTATGGGTACTACGACGCATGAGTGGTGGTCCCCGAAAAACACCCTCGGACCTGATCGGTCTTGCCGCCGCCGCGCTGATGCTGGCGGCGGCTGCGCTGATCTGGCTGCCCGGTGGTGGTGGCCCGGGAACGGTACAGCCCAGCCAGGTGCAGGCGATGTCCGCAAACACGCTGGCACCGCTCCGAACCGTGCTCAACGACTTCGCACCGGTTGTCACGCAGCGCCCGCTTTTTCACAGCACCCGGCGCCCCTACGAGGCCCCCGTCGCCGCCCCGGTCGAGATACAGGTGACGCTGACGCTGGTCGGCATCCTGAACAAGGACAGCCAGAAGGTCGCGCTGATCCGCCTGTCCGATGGGGACACGCTCTATCGCGTGACCAAGGGCGACCGTTTGCGTGACTGGACGATCCTGGACGTGGCCGAACGCGGCGTGGTCTACACCGAAGACGGCGTAACCCCGCTGGTACTGCGGCTGGAGAACTGATCGCGAGGGCCGCCATAGGCTAGGCCTGCGCCCTCACCCCGCTCCACGATCACGGGACGCCGCACTCTCAGGCACGAATGTTTCCATTGCCAACCGCTCCAGCCGGTCGGGCGTCCAGTTGGCAGGTGCGGTCAGCACCGGGCCCGGCCCGACGCTTTGTCCATACGTCACGGCCTCGACCCGGAATTCCTGGCACGCAGCAGCCGTCAGGCCATCCCCCTGCCCAACAATCCCCTCGTCGGTCAGCGTGACCACCGCATCGTCCCAACGCACCACAACCGAGCCGCCGCAGGCCGCAAGCGCGGGCAGCACCAGCGCCGGAACCGCGACAGACACAGCCGCACGACCCGGCAGCCGCGTAGCATCGCCCATATCGGACAGATAGGCGCCCAGCCGCAAAGGACACCATACACCCAGACCAGCCGTCTCGGCCTTCTGCCCCAGCAGCAAATCCAGCAGATACAGCCCCGGCCAATCCCATTCATCCAGGGTGGTGGCAACCTGCCCGGCCTCTTCGGCCAGGCCCCAGTCATAGCCCGCCCCGCGCGCGGCCTTCTGCGCCAGCGCCCGTGTCTCTGACGCCGACAGGCCGCGTGTCATGGCCCCCCCGACCCCGAGGCATAGGCCCAGTGATCAGCCTGCGCTGCCAGATCGTCGGGAAATGGCGCGTTGCGGTACATGCAGATCCGCACCCAGCGATCGGACCGCGGGTCAAACCGCGTTGCCCCGAAAAAGGACAGTTTGCATCGTAGCATGTCGATGGGCATCATGCCTGCATCCAGCAGATTGTCGCGGATCTCGGAATAGGGCATCCGCGTCGCGATCTGCGCCCGGCGCGCGGCGCGCCGATGCTGGGGCTGCTCCAACAGGAACTCGGCCAGTGACTTGCCCCCATCCGCCTGCGCCAGCGCGCCGCGATAGCCGCGCACCGCCCGCGCGATGTCCAGCGGTTGTTCCAGCGCGGCACCATCCTCGTCATACCGCTCGCCCAGCCGCGGTTCCTGCTTGGCCTGGCTGACATACCAGAACCGCGCCTGCGCCGCAGGTTGGCCAAAGGGGATGCGCAACGCCCAGTCCATATGCCGGTCCACCGCAGCCCGCGCCTCGGCCACGGATCGTCGCCCATCGATGCGGAATGCCGCCGCCTCGTCCGCGAACATGCCCTCGCCCAGATCATCGACCAGCGCGCCATAAGGCTCCAACAGCAGTGAGACCAGCGCCTCCTGCCCCTCGCTCCCCAACCGCGCCCCAGCCCAGCGCATCAGCCTCCGCCACGGATAAGGCCCACGCAGCCCGCCGCTGTTGACGTACCGCACGGCCCGGCCCAGGTCTCGGATCAGGGTGCGAATGCGCCCCCGCTGATAGGGATGGACCGAAGGCCAGTCCCGTGCGTTGGCCAGCGCCAGCCCCAGTGCTGCGCGAAACGCCTCGACCTCGCACCGGCCGGCCACCGCCAGCGCACAGACCCGCGCCAGCGCCGTCTCGCGCCCCGCAATCCAGGCATGCAGCAGCGCGGGGTGGTTGACCAGAAACGGCGCCATCCCCAGACCGGTCGAGTTGCCGATGCCCAGGCCGCGCCGGATCGCGGGATCCAGCCGCGCAGCCCCCGCACCCCCCATCGCAGCCGACACATGATCGGCCAGATCCGCAACGAACAGGCGGATCAGATAGACCGTCAGCATCTCGACCTGAAACGCCGACCGAAACTCGGGCCGATCGGCGATCTGCGCCCGATCCGCCGCCCCGAACTTGCCCGACCCATAGACCGCCGTTGTGCGCATCAGATAGCCAACCGGGTCCAAAACCTGAGGATCGGGCTGCAAACCCTGCGCCAGCCGACCCGTGACATGGGTCCAGGCCCGGACCGACCGGTTGGCCCGCGACAGGCACAACTCTCGCCCGGTGATACGCCCGGCCTCTTGCAGGGGAACATTGGCGCGCAGGCGGTCCAGATCGTCAGCCTCGGGCACCCCGTCGAACAGCGTGAATGTGGCGTCCCAGGCCTCGGCAATCACCCGATCAGTGCGCTGATCATTGGGCAGATCATGGCCGAATGCCACCAACGTATAGCGCCGTGCACCCGTATCGACGGTATAGAGCGCGGTGCCCACGCCGTTTGGGTCCAGATCCCACATCGGGCGAGTGATCCGCCACCCCTCGCGCGCCATGCGCCGGATCAGCACCCGCATGAAGCTCAGTCGGCTCTGGTGAAAGCTGCCCAGCCGCGACAGCCGCATCACCAGGCCCGGCGGGCGCAAGGGATCGCAGGCCGCGCTCACGCTGGCACCCCGAACCCGTCGCGGAAAAACCGGAACCAGTTGTCGCCCAGAACCTTGTCCACGCCCGCAGCGTCGAACCCGGCGGCGCGCAGACCGTCGGCCAGGCCGGGAAAATCGCGATTGTCCCGGAACCAGGCGGGCTGGGGCGGGAACCCCGGCGCATCGGCCGAGCCCTCGCCATAGTCGATGGTTTTTGTCCACCGGCCGACGCGCATCCATTCGACCACGCTGTCGGGCTGATCCTGACACAGGTCCGACCCGATCCCGATGCGGTCTTCGCCCATCAGATCAGCCGTCCGCGCGATCATGTCGCAAAACGCCTGCAACGTGCAATCGCCGCCGCCTGCCAGATGATGGGGATAGACCGAAAACCCCAGCATCCCGCCGCTGTCGGCCAACGCGCGCAACACCGTCTCGGACTTGTTGCGCAGCGCCGGGTGCCAGCTGTGCGGGTTGGCATGGGTGATCGCGATCGGCCGGGTCGAAGCCTCGATCGCCTCCAGGGTCGAGCGTTCGGCGGAATGGCTCATGTCGATCACCATGCCGACCCGGTTCATCTCGGCCACCACCTCGCGGCCCATCCGCGTCAGGCCCGGATCCTCGCGCTCGTAGCAGCCGGTCGCCAGCAACGACTGGTTGTTGTAGCTCAGTTGCATGATCCGCACCCCCAGCCGGTGCAGGATCTCGACCAGACCGATATCGTCCTCGATCGGGGCGGGCGTCTGGGTGCCGAAGATGATCGCCGTGCGGCCCGTGTCGCGCGCGCGTTGGATGTCGGCTGCATCAAAGCCCTGAAAGATCAGGTCCGGATGACGCTCGAAATGCCGGTTCCATGCCTCGATGTTCAGCACGGTCTCGCGAAAACTTTCGTGATAGGCGATGGTGACATGCACCGCATCCAGCCCACCCTGGCGCATCTGGCGGAATACCTTTTCCGACCAGTTGGCGTATTGCAGCGCGTCGATCCGCAACCCGGTCATCCGCCTGCCAGCTTCTGGGTCAGCGCCCACAGATCCGCGTCCAGCGCGACCGGATCCTGCTCGGCCCGACTGGCACCCGGCAGGCGCGCGCCCGGATCCGCATCGACCGCCTTTTGCAACTGCTCCAGCCGGTCCCAGAATGCCGCGCCTGCATGCACCTCGGGGTCAATCAGCACATAGGACTGCCCCAAATCGTGCGGCGGGCCGCCCGGTTGCTTCAATCCGACCACATCCGTCGAGTTGACTGATCCCGTCAGCGCCCCGGCCAGCAACTCGGCCATCAGGCCGAACGAATACCCCTTGTGCCCGCCCGCCGACACCAGCGCGCCTTCCAGCGCCGCGTTCGGATCGGTTGTGGGCTGGCCCTTGGCATCCACCGCCCAGCCCGGCGGGATCGCCTCGCCCGCGCTGGCGGCCATGGTGATCTTGCCCAGCGCCACGGCCGAGGTTGAATGATCGAACTGCATCGCGATCCCCCCGCCGCGCGCCGGGACCGACATCGCGATCGGGTTGGTGCCCAGAACTCGCGTCCGCCCGCCGGGCGGCGCCACAATGGCCGAGGCATTGGTGAACCCGATCCCGATCAGGCCGCTGCCCGCGATCTGTTCGGTGAAAAACCCCAACGACGTACAGGTATGGGCGTGTGCGATCGCCAACGACGCGATGCCCTGTGACCGGGCCTCCGCACAGGCCTTTTGCCGACCGGCCGCAAAGGCGACCTGCGCAAATCCAAACCCCGCATCGACCGTGACCGCGCCCGGCCTGGGCTGTTTGACGACAGGAACAACATCGCCCTTCACCCGGCCCGAGGTCAGCTGCACGCAATAGCTTTCCAGATAGTACAGACCGCAGATCACGTTGCCGGTCGCCTCGGCCCGCCGGATAGCGCGGGCGACAAGGCGCGCGGCCTTCGCGCTCGCGCCATGGCGTGTCAGCGCTGCGGACGCGGTGGCCTCGATCTGGTCCAGCGAAACGTCAGTCCATTGCATATCTCTCTCCCCGTCTGAACCATCGACGCCCTTCGGCACGGACCTGTCAAGCGCGATCCTTCTGGCAGGCGCCATAGGCGATTGCATCGCGCGCCCGGGAATGCCAAGACACAGTCCATGACCACGATCACCGTTTGCACCACCTGCCGCCTGCCCGACCGGCGCGACATCAAGACCGAAACGCCGCAGGGCGAGGCGTTTCTGGACCGCATGACCCAGGCGGCCGAGGCCCAGGGCATTGCCGTACGCGGCACCGCCTGTCTGATGGGTTGCGAACACGGCTGCAACATCGCGATCTCGGCGCCAGGCAAGCTGACCTATGTTCTGGGCCGGTTCGAGGGCACGGACGCGGACGCCAGGGCGGTCACCGAATACGCCGCGGGCCACGCCGCCAGCGACAGCGGTGCCGTGCCCTTCCGTGAATGGCCGCAAGGCGTCAAGGGCCACTTCATCGCCCGCGTGCCGCCGCTGGACTGACGCCTCTTGGCCCCCTACCGCCCAACGTTCCAATATCAGCCGGGATACCCACCTCAGCCGGAGTATTTATCCGAGCAAAGAGGACCCTTAACACTTCGTAAAGTCACCCTCTTTGCTCCCTAAATACTCCGGAGCGCGAGGCAGAGCCTCGCCATCACGCGCGCCACGGGCGCGCGTGATTTGCCTTTGCACAGACCCTGCTCACAGTGGCGTTAACACTTTTTTCTATTAAATACAGAAGCTTAGAATCTGCTCAAGTGTGAGCACACCCGGCACTCCGAAGAGCAAGGACCGGTAAGGCCTCCTAGCCGACCCCTTGCCGCGCGATCTCCAGCATCGCGTCCAGATCCATATGCGCCTCAAGGTGGTCGGCCAGATCGTCCAGCGTGGCCTCGACCAGCGCGCCATAGGCCACACCGCCTGCCGAGGTGCCCAGATGGCTCAGATAGGCCGCCCGGAACGCATCGCCCCCAAACAGCCCGTGCAGATAGGTTCCCGCGACCCGCCCATCGGTTGACACCGCCCCCTCGTCCCGGCCATCGATGCGCGCAAAGGGCCGCGCGCAATCGGCCCCTTCGGTGCGGCCGATATGGATTTCGTAGCCTTCGATCGGCAGCCCGCTGTTCACATGCACGCCCGTTACACGGCTCAGCCGTTTCTCCGGGATCATCTCGGTAGACACGTCCAGCAGACCCAGACCCGGCGACGTCCCCGCTGGCCCCTCGATCCCGCACGGATCCGCGATCTCGGTTCCCATCATCTGATAGCCGCCGCACACGCCCAGGACATGCCCGCCGCGCCGCAGGTGCGCGACAATATCGGTATCCCAGCCCTGGGCGCGCAGAAAGTCCAGATCGCCGCGCGTCGACTTTGATCCCGGCAGGATCACAAGATCCGCGTCGCCCGGGACCGCCTCGCCTGCCCGCACCATGGTCAGCCGCACGCCAGGCTCGGCCGACAGCGGATCCAGATCGTCGAAAT
>CAYWND010000028.1:0-887 GCA_964459085.1 uncultured Oceanibium sp.
CAGTTTCCACTCTTGTTCCGGAACAATGACTGCAAGCCATAATCGTCGGACCCCATAATCGTAACATGTTGGAGTTGTTGAAATTTCACTCAAAATTCAAAGCAAAGAGGTCGCCAGCATGCGAAATACTAACCTGCTCTAAAGACATTTGGCCTAGTCCCGTCCCAGTTGATTGGAGGCTGCAATGCAATTGCCTGGCATTTTCACCCGACAGCCGCGGGGGGATCACGCACACATGTTTTGCGCAGACAGTATCGCAAAGGCTGTGACGGAAACGATGTTGTTCGCCCGGTTCGACAGGGACGGAAACCTTGTCGACTCGAATGACCGCTTTCGACAGGCTTTTGGCCTGGGCACAAGCAGTGATTTCGCCATGAGCCTAAGCGACTTCGCCTCGGATGAACCTTGGGATGGCGACGCCGTTGATCAGACGGACTCCGAACCCCAGCCCGCTCAGGCGGAACAAGAAGATATCACCCTCAACCACACTGAAATCGTCTACCCAGCTTATGCGCAGAGCGAGGCCTATCATAACTGGTGGCAGTCTCTTCTGGATGGAACGCCTGACGCGAACCGCATGAGCCGTTTTCGACCAGGAACAACCATCCGGGTCTGGCTGGAATCCACCTACTTCCCGTCGGTCGGCACTGCAGGCGAGGTGGACTCGATCCTTCTGATCGCAACAGACATCACCGCCAAAATGGAGGAGGAGCTCGACAATCGTGGAAAGATGCAGGCAATCGAAAATGCTCTTGCCGTCATTGAGTTCGACACCGAAGGCACGGTGCTGCGGGCCAATCAGAATTTCTGCGACACAATGGGCTATGACGAGATGGAAATCGTCGCCGAGGAAGATCGCCTTTTCCTGCCCGAGGAATTGCAAGGCG
>CAYWND010000028.1:898-5376 GCA_964459085.1 uncultured Oceanibium sp.
ATTACGACAAATTCTGGGACAACCTGAGGCAGGGCAATAGTGTGCGCGACGATGTCCAGCGGGTCCACAAGGACGGCCGCGCCGTGCATCTGAACGCCACCTACAATCCAATCGCGGATGCCCATGGCAATCTTGTCAAAGTGGTCAAATTCGCGACCGACATCACGGATCGCAAACTGGCCCTGGACGAGGTCGGGTCGGCGGTCGAGCGTATCGCCGCCGGAAATCTTGACGCCACCATCAATCGGGCTTTCGATGCAGATCTGGACAAGTTGCGCACCGACTTCAATTCCATGGTTACGTCGCTGAAGAGCTTGGTCACGGATATCAAGAGTTCAGCAACAGGGATCAACACGGATTCTGACGCCATTGCCACCAGCGCAGGTGATCTGTCCAGGCGGACCGAGCGCCAGGCGGCGACCCTGGAAGAAACCGCAGCCACGATGGAAGAGATCTCCAACACCATCCGATCGACAGCGGCGAATGCCGAAGAGGGGACAGCGTTGGCGACCGAGGCCCGAGAGCGGGCCGAAGGCGGCCAAGCCACCATCGAAGAAGTTGTTCAGGCCATGACGGCGATCGAGGATGTCGCCAGCCGTATCGGAGAAATCACCAGCGTTATCAACGCGATTTCATTCCAAACCAACCTGCTGGCCTTGAATGCCGCAGTCGAGGCTGCGCGCGCCGGAGAGGCCGGAAAGGGTTTTGCCGTTGTCGCGGCCGAGGTTCGAACCCTGGCCCAAAGGTCCAGCGATGCCGCCACGGACATCGGCAAGCTGATCGATGAAAGCTCTGCCAAAGTTTCGGCCGGGGCGGATCTTGTCCGATCAAGCGGTGTTACGATCAACAAAGTGATGGAATCGGTTCACGCCCTCTCCCAACGTATTTCCGAGATATCCAAAGCGTGCACCGAGCAGGCACAAGGCGCCAGCGAGGTCAGCAACTCTGTCTCACAGCTCGACACGATCACGCAACAAAACAACCAGGTGGCCGACCAGAACGCTGCGAGTTCGCTGGCGTTGAAGACGAAGGCTTCGAACCTAAAGGAGTTGACCGATTATTTCTCGGTTGGCGACCAGGCGTCTTACTCCGGCCCCGCGGGCGACACAGCAGAACCGAAATCCCTGCCCCAAGCTTCGTAGTCCACCGGGGACGTCCCGTCGTCGTCAGAAGTGTATTGCCCTGCCGTAGGCGTCCAGAACGCTTTCGTGCATCATCTCGCTTAGGGTCGGGTGCGGGAAGACCGTGTTCATCAGGTCTTCCTCGGTGGTCTCCAACGTGCGTCCGACAACATATCCCTGTATCAACTCGGTGACCTCGGCGCCGATCATATGCGCGCCCAGCAACTCGCCGGTCTTGGCGTCGAACACCGTCTTGACCATGCCTTCAGGTTCGCCCAGGGCGATGGCCTTGCCATTGCCGATAAAGGGAAAATTCCCGACCTTGACCTCATATCCCAGTTCCTTGGCCTTGGCCTCGGAATACCCGACCGATGCCACCTGAGGATGGCAATAGGTACACCCGGCGATGGCTTCGGGCTTGACTGGATGCACGTCATTGCGGCCCGAGATCAGCTCGGCCACCATGACCCCCTCGTGGCTGGCCTTGTGTGCCAGCCAGGGCGCACCTGCGATGTCGCCAATGGCATACAGCCCCTCGACGCCGGTGCGGCAGAAGGCATCGGTGACCACATGGGTGCGGTCGATCTTGACCCCCAGCGCCTCCAATCCCAGCCCCTCGACATTGCCCACGATGCCGACGGCCGAGATCACCGTGTCGACCTCCAGCTTCTCGATCTTGCCGCCGACCTCGACATGCGCGGTCACCTTGTCCTTGGCGCGGTCCAGTTGCTTGACCATCGCCTTTTCCAGGATCTTCATCTTCTGCTTTTCAAAGCTCTTCCTGGCAAAGGCCGAAATCTCGGCATCTTCCACAGGCAGGATCCGGTCCATCACCTCGACAACGGTCGTCTCGGCCCCTAACGTATTGTAGAAGCTTGCGAATTCGATCCCGATCGCACCGGACCCGATGACCAGCAGTTTCTTGGGCATATGTGGCGGCATCAGCGCGTGTTTGTAGGTCCAGACCCGCTGACCATCCGCCTCGAGCCCCGGCAATTCGCGCGCGCGCGCACCCGTGGCCAGGATGATGTTCTTGGCGCTCAGCGTCTCGGTTCCCTTGTCCGTCTTGACCGCGACCTTGCCTTTGGCGGGGATCGAGGCTTCGCCCATGATCGTCGCGACCTTATTCTTCTTCAGAAGGTGCCCGACGCCCGAGGATAGCTGCTTGGCCACCCCGCGCGAGCGTTTGACCACAGCGTCGATGTCATAGTCGATGCCCTCTGCCTTCAGTCCGAACTCCTTGGCCCGGTGCATCAGGTGAAACACCTCGGACGACCGCAGCATGGCCTTGGTTGGAATACATCCCCAGTTCAGGCAGATGCCGCCCAGATGCTCACGCTCGACCACCGCGGCCTTCAGACCCAGTTGGGCCGCACGAATGGCGGCAACGTACCCACCGGGCCCGGCCCCGATCACCACGACATCAAAGCTGTTATCTGCCATATCACCGTTCCCGATCTGATTTAGCTTACCATTAAACTATTTTGCGACACGCGGCCATCCCCGGATCGATATGCCGCAGCCGGCGGCCATCATAAACGCAGTTTCCGCACGACCGCACCATATCCGCCGTCGTCCAGAAACGCCTGTTCGGCCTCGGTCGAGATGCGGCCCAGCACTTCGTTGCGAAATGGAAACCGCCCGTACTGCGCAATGATGGCGCGGTGCGCTCGGGCGTGCAGTGCAGTCTCGTCGCTGTCCAGCCGCGACGCGGTCAGAGCGACAGACCACTCCTGGTCAGCCATCTCTTCTGAATGCTCCAGCGGCAGGTAAAAGAATTGCCGCTCGGGCTGCCCGATCTCCAGATCCCGGTTCGCAGCAATCGCACGCCGCGCCACCGCGCGGGACAGAGGATCGGCCTGAAAGGCCTTTCCCTCCCCTCGAAACATGTTCCTGGACAACTGGTCCAGCACAATCAGGGCGGCCAGTTCGGTCTTGGCATCCCGCGCGATCCCGTCGATGCCCATGCTTGTCAACTCTTCCCAAGCCCCAACGAACGTCTTGCACGCGTGATCGATTTCGTCGCCGCCCTTGTACCAGCCGTCCTCGCCGATCTCGTTCAGCCAGAACTCCAAAACCTCGGTGGTGTCGAATGCGCCCATCTGGACCCTCCTGACCCCGAAACTGACATGATCACCGAAGCGCTGCAATGGGCACGGACAGGCTCAGGTCTGCCCAGCCTCCTCTTCGGCCTGGGCTGCCTCGATGGCAAGCTCCTGCGCCACTTCGACCGCAACCACCGAGGACTGCGGCAAGACAGCCGTGTAAGCGCCTGTCTCGTCCACACCCGGCGCCGCCCGCCGCGTCATCCGATAGCCTGCATAGCCCGCTATCAGCGCCAGCAGCAGGATGATGAAGACAAAGAACCCCTCGGGTCCTATCACCCGCATCAGCCAGCCAACCGCGAACGGCCCCAGGATCGCCCCCAGACCATTGGTAAAGATCAGACCGCCAGATGCGGCGGCCATGTCGTCGTGGTCCAAAAAGTCATTGGTATGGGCGATCAGCAGCGAATAGAGCGGATTGGACACGCCGCCGATGACAAATCCAACCGCGCAGACGATGGCGAACGACCCCAGAAATGCGAATCCAAGCGTCGCGATCAGCGCGCCCAAACCCGTCGTCGCCATGATCAGGCGCCGCCGATCCATCCGGTCGGACAGCCAGCCGATCGGGTACTGGCACAGCATCCCACCGACATAGATCATCGCCACGAACAGAGAGGTTTGCGCCGGAGTAAGCCCCGATTCCGTCGAATACACGGACGACATGCCAAACAGCGACGCGAATATCCCGCCCAGCAGGAAAGAGCCCACAACCCCAAGCGGCGAGACCTTGTAGATCTCGCGCAGGGTCATCGGCTTGGTGGTGTCGAAAACCGGCGCTGGAGTGACGGTCAGCAGAATCGGTGCAAAGGATATGGACACCAGCACCGACATGATCACGAACAGCGTATAGCCACCCGGATCGGCCACGTTTAGCAGCCCTTGGGCCGAGATCACGCCAACCATTTGGACGATCAGATACAGAGACAGCGTCTGACCCCTGTTCTCGTTGGTGGCGGTGTTGTTCAACCAGCTTTCACAAACGACGTAGACGCCTGCGAAGCACAGGCCCACGACCAGGCGCATGATGGCCCAGCTGATGGGATTGGGCAGGGCCGCGAACAGGATGAAAGCGGCCGAGATCAGCGACGCGAGTGCCGCAAACACCCGCACATGCCCGACCCGCCGGATCATCCTCGGCGCCAGGCGCGAGCCGGCAAGGAACCCCAGGAAATAGGCCGACATGACCCAGGCCATGGTCGCCGCGGAAAACCCTTCCATGGCGCCACGCACACCCAGCAACGTACCTTGC
>CAYWND010000028.1:5386-13100 GCA_964459085.1 uncultured Oceanibium sp.
GGCCGTTGCCGATCATCAGCATGAACAGGCCCAAAAGCAGCGCCCAGGACGCCCTCAACACTGACAGCATTTCCGTGGCCTCCTGCTAAGTGCCTAGGACCGGGCTAACAAACCCGGGCGCGTGATGCCGGTGTCTTTCCGACCCGCATATGTCGTTTTCACTTCGGCGGGATCAGCAGCGAACTGTCGCCATAGGAAAAGAAGCGATAGCGCTGGTCCACCGCATGGGTATAGATCCGCGCCATGCTCTCCATCCCCATCAGGGCCGAGACCAGCATCAGCAGAGTGGATTTCGGCAGGTGGAAGTTCGTAATCAGCGCATCGGTCGCGTTGAAGTGGAACCCCGGACGTATGAAGATGTCGGTGTCGCCACGCCAGGCCTTGATCTCGCCGCCTCGGGCCGCGGTTTCCAAAAGCCGCAGCGCCGTCGTGCCCACCGGAATCACGCGGTTGCCGCGCGCCTGCGCCGCGCGGATGTCCTCGGCCGCTGCGGCCGACACCTCGCCCCATTCGCTGTGCATCTTGTGTCGCGAGATGTCCGTGTCCATCACCGGCAGGAACGTCCCCGCTCCGACATGAAGTGTGACAAAGGTCGACTTGATACCCTTGGTCGATAGCGCGCCAAGAACGGTATCATCGAAGTGCAACGAGGCCGTGGGGGCCGCAACCGCCCCAGGCACGCGGGCAAAAACGGTTTGGTAGTCGGTGCGGTCCTGCATGTCAGCCGCTCGGCGCGAGGCGATGTAGGGCGGCAGCGGCACCTTGCCCGCAGCTTCAAGAGCTGCGCCAAACCGGTCCCCGTCCAGATTAAAGCGCAGGCGCACCTCGCCCCCCTGCCGGTCCAGGACCTGTGCTGACAGGGCGTCGCTGAACGTCACCGCATCGCCCGCCGTCAGGCGCTTGGCGGGCTTGGCCAGCGCCGTCCAGTCGCCAACTGTATCGGGCGACAGCAGCGTGACCTCGATGGCAGCCGTGCCCGATCCATGGCGTGTCTCGCGGCGACGTTCTCCCTCCAGGCGTGCGGGAATGACCTTGGTGTCGTTGAAAACCAGCAGATCGCCGGGCTCCAGCCAGTCCGGAAGATCGGCGAACTGGCTGTCGAGAATCTCAGACCCATGCGCCACAAGCAGCCGGGATGCACGCCGGGGCCGTGCGGGCCGCAGCGCGATCAGGTCGTCCGGCAGATCAAAGTCGAAATCGTCAAGGGACAGGTCTTGCATCACGGGTCCGGTAAGCCAAAGGGCGGACTACTGCGACGCCACGGCGGATTGGAAAAACTCCCGCGTCGCGCCCGGCGCCAGCGCGGACAGCGGGTTCACCGACACCTCGGGCTGCGCCGCAGTTCCTGTAACCGCGAAGTTCGCCCCAAGCAATCCTTCGCCCGGTCGTCCCCCGATCACCCGCCCCAGGATCGGGACGCGCTGCAAAAGGCCGTTCACGATATAAAGCGGCGACACCACGCCCTGCAGCCGCAGTCGTCGCGCGGCGGTGTCATAGCGCCCCTCAAGTGTGACACCCAGGCTGGGCCCCACGCCGCGGGCGTCGCGGATCGTGATCTGATTGTTTTCGATCCGGAACCGCCCCTGGATGTCGTCAAATCCGATCCCTGGCCCGGCAAGGCGATCTACCAGCCCGACAACACTGGCAATCGTCAGGATCTCGGCCAGCACCGGCGCGTCCTGCACCCGCGTGCCCTGGATGGAAAAGCCGCCATCGACCCCGCCGCCCTTTCCGTCGGGACGAAAGAAGACCCGCAAGGTGCCGCCGGTGGCATTCCGGAAAATACCCGCATCGCGCAGCGCAGCGCCGCTGTCAGCACTGCTGACATAGACCTGCCCGTTGGGCTGAAGCACCCCGTCGATCCCCACGCCGCCATTGACACGCGCGGTGAACCGCCCCCGGGTGCCCCGCCCGCCCAGGGTCATCTGTCCTTGCACACCGGTTAGGCGGATCGTGTCGGACACAAACACCGCGTCAGGGCTGAACGCGATCTCCAACCCCGGACCCCCACCGCCCGCCAACGCGTTGCGCCCGCGCAAATCCAGCGTGCCGCCGGTGATTGCCACCTGATCCGCGCCGCCGCTGACCCGGCGCCAGCTCATCGGCGCGTCTATCCACCGGCCCAGTTTGACCGCATCAAACTCAGCCCCCGCCAAGCCACCGGCATTCAAATCCAGCGCGCCCTCGAGCGCCAGGCCCGGGGCGTCCAACGCAATCCGCTCGACCGAAGGCACATCCGCCAGCGCCCCTTCGATCCGCAGGCGACCGCCCGAGGCCGCAGGCTTGCTCCACCCAAATGCGGGAATGCTCAGCCGCGCACCGCGCAACGCCAGATCGGCCGCATAGCGCGGCGCGGACCCCTTGGCCAGATCGACCTCGAACGTCGCGACGCTGGTACCGTCATACAGGCCCGCCGGGATCGGGATGCCCAACCTTGGCAGCGCATCGGGTGTCACCACCACCTGACCGCGCACCTTCGCCGGTTCACCCTGACCAAGCGGCGCACCATAGGCCATGTCCATTTCGACCCCGTCCAACGCGGCCCGCCCCTCGATTCCCAGAAACGTCCGATCCGCGCTCAGCGCCAGCTCCTCTGCCGTCAGGCTGCGCCCCGCAATCAGCGTATCGGATCGAACGTTCTGCAACTCGGCGGTGGCGCTTACTGCCACGTCCGCGCCCCTCAGCCCCTCTTTCAGCGGCAGTTGAACCGTGGCCGCGACCGTGGCAGTCCCTTCTGCCAGGTCTGGCGCCCGGCCCGCACGCTGCAACAATCGCAGCGGCGGATTATCAATCAATTTCAGCAGATTGGGGATCGCCCCCTGCCCGACCAGATCGAACTGCGCGATCGAGGGGCGCCGCCGCGTGTCGGCCACCACCATCCGCGATCCAGCCAGATTGACCCCCTGACCTGCCCCCCGGCCGGTCCAGCCACGATCCAGAACCAGATCGAACCGCCCATCGATCATCTGTCCCGATCCGCGGCCCAGAACGATCGAAGGCATACCCCGCAACGGTCGCGCCACCGCGTCGTCAAAATCAAAGTCGAACGCCACCTCGCGCTGCGCGCCGGACCGCCTCAGCGCGGCCGAGGCTCGGGTCAGTACCCCGTCCACGATATTCTTTGACAGCCACTTGCGCAGCCCGGGCCGATGGCTTTCGGGCCAGTAGGTCAGCACGGTGGCCAGATCCAGATCCGTGGCCGAGGCATCCAGCGCCAACCGCCAGCCGTCTTTGTCCGGCTTGATGTCTCCAGATATACTGGCCCGCGCCAAACCGTCCTTTACCTCCAGCGACGCAATCTGCATGCGGAACGGATCAAAGGACACACGCAAAGCCGCCGAGGCCTGATCAAGCGTCACCGCCCCGCTAAGCAGATCGGGATAGTTCAGAACCGCCTCGTCGACATAGACTTGAGCTTCCAGTCCATTGATCGGCCCCGCCGCCGCGCGTTGCGGCAACAGCACGCCGTGCGATTCCAGCGCCAGCGTTTCGCTGCGAATGGACAGGGCATCGATCACAAAGGTCTCGGCCCCGGGGTCATAGGAAAAGTACATGCCCGCGCTTTCGAACGGGATCTCGCGCCCGGGCGCGGGCACAAGGTGCCCGTCCTGACCTTTCAACTGCCCGTAAAGCGCGGTGACGTCTCCGGCCGCGCTCAGTTCGACCGCAAGGGTGCCGTCAACGGGCACGTCCAGGACGGACAACCAGGACAGCGGCTCGATCAGCCGCCCGATGCTGGCGGGGCTGGCGGCATCGAATTGCAATGCCAAACGACTGCCAAGTGTCAGAGTATCCTGAACCAGGCTGGCCCGGATTGCCAGCGAACCCTGGTCGACGCTGCTGGTTATGTCTGCGGAAAGGGTGATCGTCGTCGCAATGTCCGTGCGCCTTGCCGTGACGGACGCGGCCTTGGTCGTCCAGACTTCGCCAACGGTCTGGTCCCGGTATGTGAACGACACGTCACTCAACGAGATTTCAGCCAATTCCTCCAATATGGCTGCATCCTGGACCTGCTGTAAACTGCCAAGCACCGCAGACAGGTCGAACCCGCGCCCGGTACCGCTGCCATAAAGGCTCAGCACCTCGTTGGGGTCGTCGCTGGCCGACAGACTGAACCGGCGTCGCGCGTCCCGCTCCAGGGTAAAGCCCGCGCCCGACACCTCCAGCGACTTGGGCCGGACCAGCCCCTGCATGCTGTCAGCCAGCGAAAATTCGGTCTCGATCCTGGGAATATGGACGTTGGGCGTCCCGTCTGCCCGGTCCAATGTCACGTCATTCAGCGTCAGGCCGGCGGGTTGATCTCCCGAACCCAGAGAGAAGCCGATTGAGGAAAACTCGATCTGATCCAGACCCAGTGACTGGGCGATCCGTTGTTTCAGTACCGGATCGACATTTCGCAGCACAACCTCGCGGCCATCGAACAGCAGCAGAAACAGCAATGCCAGAATCCCGGCCAGGCTGGCCAGCTTGGCCACGGCCGACCCGGTTTCCCGCAAGCAAAAGGTCCAGACACGCTGTAACCGCGTCGCCCGCCGCGCGCGCGGGGGGGCCGGATCTTGGACCAGCATTGACTTACGCTTGAGCACGTTTTCCCAGGACCTCTTTCATGCGGTGTTCCGCACGGTCAGGGGTAGAAATCTAGTCTATCTGCGGCCATGCGGCAATGTGGCCGATGGTCTGACCGCCGCGCTGCTTGCTTCGGGGACGGCAGGTTGCGTAAATCTCGATCGACCCTTTTGCACCGAAAATATGGAGCTATCGCAGATGCCCGACACCGTATTGACCGAAGGCGATCCCGCACCCGACTTTGCCCTGCCCCGCGATGGCGGCGATATTGTAAAGTTGTCCGATTTTGCCGACGGTGCGCTGGTGATATTCTTCTACCCACGCGACGACACCAGCGGATGCACCAAGGAAGCGGTGGGGTTCACGGCAGCGGCTGCCGACTTCGCGGCAGCCGGGGTCAAGATCCTGGGCGTGTCCAAAGACACCGTGGCCAAGCACGAAAAGTTTCGCGATAAACACGGCCTGGGTGTCCCGCTGTTGTCGGATGCCGATGGCGACATGTGCGAGCGCTATGGCGTGTGGGTCGAGAAATCCATGTACGGCAAGACCTATATGGGGATCGAGCGAACCACGTTTCTGATCGGCGCCGATGGGGCCATTCGCAAGATCTGGCGCAAGGTGAAAGTGCCCGGCCACGTGGATGCGGTCCTGGCCGAGGCGACCGGCGCATGACAACGGGCCTGGCGCTGGCCGAGGCCGCGGTCGAGGTGCTCGGCACCGCCGATCCGCGCCACAAGACAGCGCTATCACGGGCCCATGCCGCCCGCTGGCTGACCGCGCGGGATGCGGGCGATACGCCGCCGGTGGGTGCAGCACGGCCGCCGCTGCGCCCGGCCCGTCCCGATCAGCCCGAATTGCGCGATCCGCACGATGTTCCACGCCGCAGGCCTGGCACGCCCGAGGGCCGGATCGCGATCCTGCACGCCATCGCCCATATCGAGCTGAACGCCGTTGATTTGCATTGGGACATCATAGCCCGATTCACCCACGTGCCCCTGCCGATCGGATTTTATGATGATTGGGTACGGGCCGCCGACGACGAATCCAAACACTTCAACCTGCTCGCCGACCGGCTGGAAGCCATGGACAGCCACTATGGCGCGCTTGCCGCACATGCGGGCATGTGGCGCGCGGCCGAAGACACCGTTGATGACCTCGAAGGGCGTCTTGCGGTCGTGCCGATGGTGCTCGAGGCGCGCGGCCTGGATGTGACACCAGGCATGATCGATCTGTTCCGCAAAGCCGGTGACGATCAGACCGTTGAAGCGCTCGAGATCATCTATTCCGAAGAGGTCGCGCACGTCGCCTACGGCTCGAAATGGTTCCACTTTCTTTGCGGTCGCCACGACCACGATCCCAGAGTCCGGTTCCATCATCTGGTCCAGACCTACTTTCATGGTGCCCTGAAGCCACCGTTCAACACCGAAAAGCGGGCCGAGGCCGGTCTGCCGCCCGATTTCTACTGGCCTTTGGCGGCGGTCTAGGGTATGCGCGAAATATTGCCGAGTACCTCTTGCAGGGGACGCACGCTTGTTGCCGTATCCCCCCCTCGCCAGTATCCAGTCAAATTCATAAAGGCAGGCTATCCCGTTGTGCTGGGGGGAAACGCACGCGGGTACAACAACTAAGGTTGGGAATGACTTCACCCACAGGGACGGATAGCAGCGTCCAGAACAACGGCGATCGCAGCATAACGATCGCAACAACCGAGGCAGTGCGCCAGTTCGTCGTTTCGAAATGGCAGGCGCGCGCGTTCTTGACAGGCACCGCGCTGGTGCTGGTCTGGACCATCGCGGCCACGGCCTGGCTGGCGCTGTCCGGGTTCGGATCGGTGCGCGACGTCTCAGGCAATTCCGACGCCATGGCCCGCGCATACGAGGCCCGCATCGCCGCACTGGTCAACTCGCGCGACCGCTACGCCCGCGACGCCCAGGCCGCCAGCACACGCTTTGACGCCGCCATGTCCGAACTGGCGCGCCAGCACGACGATGTCATGGCCACCGGCCGGCAGATGGCGGAACTGTCCAGCTATTCCACCGATCTCGGCGTTCGGTTCGAAAAGGCGCTTTCCGACCGCGACAATGCAGAATCCCACGTGCGCGAGTTGCGCGGAACCATCGCGTCACTGGAGCAGCAGGCCGGGACCTCGCCCGAACAGGCGCGCGAGTTGCAGGTGATCCTGTCGTCCGTGTCCGATGCTCTGCGCACCGCCGTCAGAGCCCGCGACACCCAAAAACAGGACATGGGCCGCCTCGAATCCGAAATCGCGGCGATGGAACTTCGGATGAAGATCAACGCAGACCGTCAGGAACGTATGATCGCCAGCCTGGAAGATGCCGTTGCCACGTCCTTTGGCCCGCTGGAGACCATGTTCAAAAACTCAGGCATGGATGTCGACAGCCTGGTCAACTCGGTCCGGCGTAACTATTCGGGCATCGGCGGCCCGCTGACCGAAGCCGCCGTTTCCAGCCAGTTCCTGGACCAGGAGGTCGCGGACCGGTTCTCGGATCTGATGACCGACATGGACCACATGAACATGATGCGCATCGCCGCGACCAACATCCCCTACTCGATGCCGGTCAAGGTCGCGCATCGCTTTACCAGCGGGTTTGGCATGCGGCGCGACCCCAAAACCGGTGGACGGCGCGCACATAACGGGATCGATCTGGCCGGGCCTCGCGGAACCCCGGTGGTGTCGACCGGCGACGGCGTCGTCTCGTTCGCGGGTCGGCAAAGCGGGTTCGGCAATCTGATCAAGATCCGCCACGACTACGGGTTCGAAACGCTCTACGCACATCTCAACAAAATCCACGTCAAGGTCGGTGACCGCATTGCCCGTGGCGATCATATCGGCGATATGGGGAACACAGGGCGTAGCACTGGCGTTCATCTTCACTACGAAGTCCGTCAGGGCGGCAAACCCGTCAACCCTATGACCTACATAAAGGCTGCTAGAAATGTTTTCTAAAAACAAACCCGAAGGCGCGGATCCCGCACCGGCATCGTCGACGTCCTCGGCGCCCAAGCCATCTTCTCCGCCATCGTCCCCGCCGTCATCGGGCACGTCCGCACCGGCACCGGCCGCGAACAAGCCCAAGCCCGCACCATCTGTTCTGTCATCCGATCTGACCGTGACCGGACACATGAA
>CAYWND010000029.1:0-10087 GCA_964459085.1 uncultured Oceanibium sp.
CCGCCTCGAGGTAACCCTGGCGAAAGGTTCCGCGCCCGGCCTCGCCCGGATTGCCGGGATTGGGCTGACCGGATGCAGGGGTCTCCAGGAACAGATTGCCGCCGATCGCCTCCAGCCCCTTGTCATTGACAAATGAGACCAGGGTCATCTGGCCCAGCAGTTGCGGATCCACCTGGTCATCAAAGCTTGCGTAAATCTCTCCGTCGGCATTGATCGAGATCGACCGTGCTTCTTCCGGGATGGTGATCGCGGGCACGATCTCGTAGCCGTCGGCGGTTACGATCGACCCTTCGCCATCGCGTTTCAATGCCCCGTCGCGAGTATAGGCCGACAGGCCGGACGGCAGCGTGATCTCGATATAGCCCGATCCCTCGATGGCCACGTCCAGCTCGCCGCCTGTCGCCTCGACCGTACCCTGCTCCACGATCATCGAGACCGACGATGCGCGGACCCCCAGACCGATCTGGACACCGGCGGGCAGGGTCGTGCCATCGGCCGCGTTGATCGTTCCCGCCCGTGCCAACTGCTGATAGTGCAGGTCGGCGAAATCCGCGCGGCGGGCGTTGTAGGCTGTCGTGTTCATGTTGGCGAGGTTGTTCGAGATGACCTCGACCCGCATCTGTTGGGCGTCCATGCCCGTCGCGGCTATGTTGAGTGCTCGCATCCCTATCTCCTCAGCTTCTGGCGGTGGCGGTGCGCAGGACCTGGCGCATGCGTTCATCCTCGCGGTCCATAAGGCGTTGTCCCGCCTCGTAGGCGCGCTGGACCTCGATCATTCGGGCAAGTTCGGCCACCGGGTTTACGTTGGCCTCCTCCAGGAAGCCCTGGACAATCGTGCCCTCTTCGGCGGGCGCCAGTGGGGCATCAGTGCGAAATTTCACCCCGTCGGTCCGGGTCAGGACCGCGCCCTCCTCGGGGATGACGCGACCGACCTGCGCGATGGGCAGGCCATCCGCGGTCAGCGTGCCGTCACCGGCGATCGAGACCGCACGGGCATCGGGGGGCACGAAAATCGGTGCGCCGCCAATGTCCAGCAATCGGTCCCCGACAGTACTCACCAACTCGCCCACCGCATTGCGGGAAAACCCGCCCGCGCGCGTCAGCGCAATCCCATCGCCGGTGTCGACCGTGAAATAGCCGGGCCCGTCAATCGCCAGATCAAAAGTTCCGCCGGTCTGCTTCAGCGCGCCCTGTATGTCGGACGTCACCCGCGCGCCGGGCCGGGTAAAGGCGACAGACCCGCCCTCGGCCTCTAGCTGGCGAACGTATTCCGAGAACACGACGCCTTCGGCGCGATAGCCCGCAGTGGCCATGTTGGCGATGTTGTTGGCGATTGCCTGCATTTCCTGCGCCAGGCCCACCTGACGTGAAAGGCTGACATATCCGGTCGTGTCCAAATTGGCCTCCCAGCCTTGTCGCCCGCCGACGCGGGGCGTGGTTCAACTGCCCGCTAGCGGGCGATTTCGCGCAAAATCGTGTCGTGATAAAAGTTCACCAACATCTGTCCCGAGAACGCCATGCTCAGCCAGAATGCCACCAGAATGGCGGCCAGCTTGGGCACGAAGGTCAAGGTCATCTCCTGGATCGATGTCAGCGCCTGAAGCAACCCGATGGCCAGGCCCGCCAACAGTGCGACCGTCAGGATGGGCAGCGAGATCACAAAGGCGATCCACAGCGCCTGGCGCAGAAGGTCGATCAAAACAGCCTCGGACATCGCGTTACACCGGCATCCGCAGGATTTCCTGATACGCCTCGACAATGCGGTCGCGTACGGCCACAGCGGTCTGGACGGCAACCTCGGTTTCAGCCAGGGCCTGAACCACCGCCTGCGGATCGGCGCGGCCGGTCAATCCGGCCTTCACCGTCGCTTCGGCATCCGACAGCGCCGCAATCGTGTCCTGCGCCATCGCCGCAAACCGTGCCGCATCGCCACCACCGCCATCCTGCGGCCCGGCACGGGTTGCGGGCCGGGCCTCGGCATAGAACTGGGCGGCAATATCCGGTGTCATCTTCATCGTCGTCTTCCCTATCTTCTGAGCAGGGTGATCAGGCTGTCGGTCATCTGCCGCACCTGATCGAACATCCTGAGGTTGGCCTCGTAGCTGCGCTGCGCCTCCCGCGCGTCTGCGATTTCCAGCATCGTCTTGACGTTTGACCCCTCATATGTGCCGTCCGCGCCCGCCAACGGGTGGGCGGGATCGTAGATTGCCGCCCCTTCGGATTTGTCCAGGTACATGCGGCCTGTGCGCACCTGGGTCACGCCATCTTCGACATAGGCGCGGAAGGGGATCTGCTTGCGCTGATAGCCGGGGGTATCCACGTTCGCGATGTTCTCGGCCGAGATTCGCAGCCGCGCGGCCTGGGCGTTCATCCCGCTGCCTGCGATTGCCATCATTTCCATATACGAAGTCATGCCGCCCCCTTATCTGCGCTGCAGGCCCAGGCGCAGGATATCCAGCGTCTTGGAATAGACGCCCATCGCCAGATCGTGCATCTGCCGGGCGCCGACGGATCGGGTCATCTGATCTTCCAGAGAGACGGTGTTGCCGTTCGGCGCTTCGGCACCCAGTGGCACATCCTCGACGATTCGATACGCAACCTGATTCGCCAACGGGCCCAGGTGGCCATCGCGCGTCTGGCGCATATCCAGAGACGGCGACAGGCCACGGGCATAGATTTCGGAAAAATCGGCGATATCACGGGCGCGATAGCCCGGCGTATCTGCGTTGGCGACGTTCTGTGCAATCAAACCCTGCCTTTGGGCCGAATGTTCGGCCACCTCGCCAGCAAGGCGCAGGATTTCCAATCCTGGGGTCATGTCGGGCTTCTCCCAAACCAATCTCAAGGGGTCTTTAAGCCTTCTATGTTGATAAATCGTTTTAGAAATCAGACGCATTTTACGGAGCGGGCAGATGTCGATCACCGATCTCACAACCAGGCTGAACCGAATGCAGGTGTCCCAGCGGATCGGGCATGTCACCGGCATCCGCTCCGGCTCGGTCGAGGTTGCGGGCCTGGGCCATGTGGCGCGGGTGGGGGACATCGTGCGGATCACAGGAAACGGCGGGCCGCGCATCTCGGGCGAAGTGATCTCGATCCACCACGACCACTGCCAGGTGATGACCTATCAGGAAATTCACGGCAACGGGATTGGCGGACGCGCGACGCTGGAACCGGTCTCGGGCATTCGTCCCAGCGCGGGGTGGCTGGGACATATCGTCGACGCCTTCGGGACCGCGATGCGGGGCGGCGGGATACCTCAGGGGGACAAGGTCGTGGGCCTGCGCGCCTCGCCCCCGCCGGCGGTGTCGCGGCAACCTATGGGCGCGCGGATGCCGACCGGCATCGCGGCCGTCGACACCCTTTTGCCGCTGGCCCGCGGTCAGCGGATCGGTGTTTTTGCGGGATCAGGTGTCGGCAAGACAACCCTGCTGGCGGAATTTGCCCGCTCGTCCAAAGCGGATTGCGTGGTTTTTGCACTGATTGGCGAGCGCGGGCGCGAGCTGCGAACATTTGTCGAGGATGTTCTGGGTCCCGCAGGGTTTGCGCGCTCGGTCGTTGTTTGCGCGACCTCGGACCAATCGCCCCTGATCAAGCGCCGTGCCGCCTGGACCGCGATGGCGGTTGCCGAATACTTCCGCGACTGCGGTCGGCACGTCCTCTTGATCGTTGATTCGATCACCCGCATGGCCGAAGCGCATCGCGAGATCGCGCTGACCGCGGGCGAGACGCCGTCCCTGCACGCCTTTCCGCCATCAACGGGTGGGCTGATCTCGTCCTATGCGGAGCGCGCAGGGCCGGGTATCGACGGCAAAGGGGACATCACCGCGATCTTCAGCGTGCTGGTGTCGGGGTCGGACATGGAAGGCCCGATCGCCGATCTGACGCGCGGGGTTCTGGACGGACATATCGTGCTCAGCCGGGACATCGCCGAACGCGGGCGGTTTCCGGCGATCGACATTCTGCGTTCGGTCTCTCGGTCGTTGCCGGGGGTGGCGACCGACACCGAAAACGCCCTGATTGCCGAGGCGCGGCGGCTGTTGTCTGCCTATGATGCGGCCGAGCCGATGATCCAGACCGGGCTTTACACGCCGGGTGCGGATGCCGCGCTCGACCGCGCGGTCGAGTTGTTCCCGCGGCTCGATGCGTTCTTGCGGCGCGTAGGCGTCGACACCCCGGCCGAGGCGTTCGGGGACTTAGCGGAGATCCTTCAGATCGGCCAGCCAGGCAAGGTCGAAGCCCGCAGCCCAACAGCAGCCGCAGCCGACGCCGGCGCGGCGATTGGAAAGGTCGGCTAGGCGCCGGACAGGATCAGATTGATCCGCTGGAACCCGCCAACCCCGCCGGACGCGGATTGCAGCAGGGTCAGCGCAGCGGTGCCCGGGGTCGATCCGGTGGGCCCGGCATCGACCTGGCGGCGCACCAGAAAGCGGTCGATCAGGTTGGCCACGTTTTCGGGATCGTTGAACACCGAAAGCCTGCCCTCGCCAAACAGCTCGCGGGTCTTGTCGGCCAGGGTTTCGCGCTGCTTCTCGACATCCAGCGTCCCGAACTGCTGGGGCAGCCCGTAGGCCGCCTCGAATACGGCGCGCAGGGGGCGGCTGCCCATGATCTGAAACCAGGCGGTGTCATCGCCCGACGAACTGCTCGTGTATTCGCTGATCTCTCGGCGGAAGGTCAGGGCCAGCCGCATGTCGTCATTCGCATTGCCGACGGCGATCTCGAACTGGCGCTCGCGGTAGTCGTTGGTGATCAGCTGCCCGAAACTTTCCAACGTGGTCCGCGCGCCCAGCAGGTTTCCAAACCCGAAGGCTTCGGAAAAGGCGCGATACCTCGGGTCGACAAACTGGTTGGCCAGGCTTTCAGGGTCGTCGGTGCCCTCTTTCAGAATGCGCCGCATAAAATAGGTCTTGTTAATCTCCTCATCCAGGCCAAAGGCCCCCAGCGCGACCGTCATCAGGCGCCGGTCGGAAACCAGGGCCTCGGCGGTCGTGATGGACCCGATCTTTTCCTCGAAATAGGCAATGTCACGTTCGATCACCGCCGAGCGGTCGAACGCATCACGCTGTGTTGCCTCGGTCGCTTCCAGAAAGCGCCACCCTGCGACGCCGGGCAGCGGCACCACGGGCTGGAACGTCATACCGGCAACTCGTTGCCATGTTCGGGCAACAGACCGCGGCGCGCTGCACGCTCCAACAGCAGCTCTTCGCGTGGCAGCAGCGCGCGCAGCGCCTTCAATGCCTGATAGAACCGGTTCTCGGTCACGGCCACCCGGGCGGTGTCCAGATGCTCGCGGCTTTGCGGGTCCGAGAACACGAACTTCAACTGGTCGATCCCGCGCAGCAACTGCTCGCTGCCATCCTGTTCCGTGGCCTCCCCAGCCAGCACCAGCTGGGCGACATAGACCACCCGGCGGACCGGCGTCGTGACCTCTTCAGGGTGGATCGCATCGCGCATCCGCAGGACGTTCGCGCCCGGGGTCAGAATGTTCAGGCGGGTCCGCCGGTCACCGTTTTCCATCACAACCCCGTTGATCATGATGCGTTCCTTGGGACCCAGTTTCAGAACCAGCCCGCTCATGGTGCGACCCCCTGCGCCGTGGTCGGTGCCAGGGCGACGGCGTCGGCCCCGTCTTCCGCCGCGGCCCGCAGGCCACGCATGATCGCCGTATTGATATCCACCAGGACATCCGGCGCGGCCTTGCCGTCCAGGATCTGCGAGGTATGGCCGCGAGTAAACTCGGCCAGGTAAAAAATCTGCGCGCGCAGCGCGTCCGGCAGGGCGTTCGCCGTGTCGGCCACATCCTCGGCCAGCAGGGACCATAGACGTTGGTTCAGATGCAGCGCCTCGACAAGGCGCGGAAAGGCGGTCGGGTCGTCGGGCGAATGGCTGGCGATGTCCCGGGTGACGCGCGCAAAGGCACGGTATTCCGTGTCGCGATGCGTGGGCGCAATCGATCCGGCCTGTGAATAGGCCGACTGGGCGAGGGCGGAGGAATTCATTTGCACTGTTCCTTCGTGATCCGGTGCGGGTCAGGCCGTCAGTGCGGATGACCCTGTCGGTGTCCGGGGCCGGTTTGAACCGGCCCAGGTCAATCCGCTTACCGGAACAGGGCCAGCACGTTCTGCGGCGACTGGTTGGCGATCGACAGCGACTGGATGCCCAGCTGCTGCTGCACCTGCAGTGCCTGAAGACGGGCCGAAGCCTCTTCCATGTTCGCATCGACAAGGCTGCCGATACCGGACTTCAGGCTGTCGGACAGCGACCCGACGAACTCCTGCTGGATCTCGATCCGGCTCTGGACCGAACCAAAGGCAGCAGCGGCGTCGATTGCGCGACCGATAGCCGTCTCGACCGTGGTCAGGGCGGCGGCAGCGCCGGCATCCGAGGTCACATCGATGTCTGCCAGATCACCCAGGCCACCCGAACCGGTCCCGGCGGTGCCGCCGGTTGCCGTGGTGGTCGTGATCGCCACGTTGCCACCCGAGTTGTTGGTGATCGCGATCTCGTTGCCCGAGCGAACAACCGAATACTCGGTCGTGCCGGAACCCGCCAGGAAGTTCGACAGCTGCGTGAACAGTTCTGCCGCCACGCCATCGGCGCTGTCATCGGCGTTCGCGACATACTCGAACGTCCGCGACCCCAACGTGTCGGTGGCAGCAGTATCGTCCAGCGTCAGGCGGAACGAATAGCCGTCACCGGTCGATACGATGTCAATATACTGCGTGGCGCCATCACCCAGCGTCGCGGTAGACCCGGCCGCCGTCTCGGTGCCGGACCCGTCAGCCGCGGTGTTGTTCGACATGATCGAGCTGTCGGTGACACCCGTCGCGCCAAACGTGGCCGGCGTTGTGGTGGTCGAGATCGACAGATCCTGACGCTGCACAGTGATGTTCGAGGCCGTCGGGGCCGCGCTTCCAACACGATCGAGCGAGCTCAGCACGTTCACGTCGGAACCGGACTGCAGCAGGTTCAGGCCGTTGAACTGCGCCGAGGTCGAGATCGATTCGATCTGGTCGGTCAGCGCTTCGATGTCGGTCTGCAGCTTGGTGCGGTCAACATTCTGGCCCTGGGCAGCGACGACCAGTTCCTTCATGTCGCCCAGCAGATCGGAAATCGATTCCGCCGCGTTCCGGGCAACCGCGACCGACGACGAACCCAGCGACAGCGAGTCGTTGATCGCGGCAAAACCGCTGACGTCCGACCGCATGGTCTGGGCAATGGCCCAAACTGCCGAGTTGTCCTTGGCGTTGGCAATGGAGAGACCCGTCGAGATCTCGTTCTGGGTCATCGCCAGGTTCTTGTTGATCGAGCCCAGGGTCTGCAGCGCGACCATCGCGCTGTTGTTTGTAAGAATGCTAGACATTGTTGTCCTCTTTCTCTCGGGACGCATTCGGCGTCCGTATTGAACACCCGCTTTCGCGGTCTGAGGCGTCATTCTGACGAGTACGGGACAGTGATTTACGCCACCCGTGCCAACCCCTCGGTTGCTGGGGACACCGTTAGGCAAAGACCATAACAGGTTCTTAATCGCGGCCTGTTCGGCGCTGGCATTGTGGGACGCATTTTAGATTAACGCGGGCTTTCGGATCGCGATTCCCGGCAGCGATCCAGGCATGGGGCCGAGAACCCGCATAGGGTTGAATCAACGATCCACTGTGTTGTGTTTGGTACCCGAACGGAACCGGGCACTGCGGCCCGCACCGCATGGCCGCCGGTCAGGTCCGGCGATCCTTCAACCCGTGGGTGGCGTGGATCTCGGTCGTGGTTCCGGTGGGCGAATACGTCTGCAGCGACCGGCGCGCACGCGCCGCCTCGGCCACACCGTCCTGGACCTTTCGAATGCCGCGCTGGCTGGCCCTCGAGATGACCATGTTGCGCTCGGCCTCTTGCCGGACCTTCGCCAGAAGGCCCTGGAAGACGCGCCCCTCGGCAGGTCCCAGCGCCGCAAGCTCGTCGGCCAGGCTCTCGACCCTTCGCGACAGCGAGGGCAGCCGGTCAAACGCCGCTTCGCGCAGTGCCTTACGTTCTTGGGCCAGCGTGTCGATCAGGCGGCGCGCGACCGCCTCATGTCCGCGACGCCCGATCATGATCCCGTCTCGCGCGCGGCAAGGCTGCGAAAGATCGCCTCGGACAATCCGATGCCCCCTTTGCGCGACAGTTCGGTGGCGTAGGCATCCGATAGAAACGACGCAAACGCCGATTCACCAGCCCCGCCCCCGAATCCGTCGGGGGGTTTCGCGACGCCTGTATGACGCAGCATTTCGGCCAGAAATGTCGCTTCCAGCGCCTGCGACACCTCGCGCAGCGCGGCCTCTCTCTCAGGCGGGATCGCGCGCGCCCTCTCCGCGGCGTCCGATGCTGCAATAAATGGATTGTCGGGCGTGATCGGGACAGCCATCAGGCGGATCCTTTGATTGATCGAATGCGATGCAACTCGGGGGTCTTATGGGGGATGGCGGTAAACATATGGTAAGGGGAACGGGGCACAAAGCGCCCCATGACAGATATATCCGACTTGATTGCAGCGCCCGCACCTAAAGGCAAACCCCAACGTCAGGTGGGCGGGGATGACGGTCGCGCCGACGCGTCCACCGGGCCCGGTGCCACAGACCGAACCGGGCCCGAGGATTTCGCCGCGCTGATCGCCGGTCCCGCTGACGGGCAGGCCACATCCGAACGGCCAACGCCCGAGGTTGCGGCGTTGGACGGCGCGTTCCCGGGCACCGATCCGGCACGCACAGGATCCACCAAGGGCGCGCCTGCGACGCTGCCGTCTTTGGCCGAGGGGCCGGGCATACAGACGCTTGTGATCTCGGCAACTGCACCGGGCGACGGGGGCGGGGCCGACGCATCGACCGCATCGATCCCGCAGGCGGGTGACACCGGGCGGCAGGCCCTGCTTGCCTCGACGGCCGTCGGTCAAACCCAGCCTGTGGCCTTGGGGGACACCGCCCGCTTGGTGGCGGGGCAGCCTCCGGCGCAAGCGACTCAGATCAGCAACGGATCCGTACCGGGCGCGATCCCGGCCGGGGACACACCCCCGGCGCCGGATGCGCCGCCCGCAGCGCAGGTCAAGGTCCCGACCGGATCCGCCTTGGCTGCGGCGCCGGCCTTTGTACCCACGGCATCGCAAACAGTACTGGCCAACCGGGGGCAGGCGACCCAGGCCGGGGTCACGGCACTCGATGGCCTCGCGGCCGAGGGTGCGGTGAAACTTGGCGACCAGCCTCTGCCAATCGGCGATATTGGGCGTCTCGGCCACAGCGCGGGCGGCTCTGCCGTTTCGGTGTCGCTGGGCGCTGGCGGCAGCCAGTCCCCTGCCGGGGCGCCGCAGGTCACCCCGGGACAGATTGCATCGCAGATTGCCGACGGTCTGTCCGCGTCACGATCCTCTCAGGATGTCGTCCTTCAACTCGATCCGCCCGAGCTTGGGCAGCTCCGGATCAGCCTTACGATTGCCGAACGCAGCGTGACGGCGCATGTCCTGGCCGACCTCCCCGAGGTCGAGGCGTTTCTCCGCCGCCATGCCGACGACCTGACAAGTCATCTCAGAGATGCCGGATTTGACAGCATCGACCTCGCGTTTTCGGGGCGCGAGCGTGACGGCACGGCGCAGACGCGCACTGACGCAGCGGACCCCGGCATGGAATTGATCGACGATGGCGGGGCAGCGGCGGCGGGACCCTCGCGCGCCGCGACTCTGCTCACGATCACGGATCACCTCGACATCAGGATCTAGGATATGGATGGCGTCACTTCGGCAAACAGCCTGACAGATACAACAGCGGCGGCCACCAGTTCGGCCCAAAGCTCGACCTCGAACGGCGGGATCACTGCCGACTTCGACACGTTCATCAAACTGCTGACGGCCGAGTTGAAGAACCAGGATCCGCTCAACCCGCTGGAATCCACGGAATTCGTTGCACAGCTCGCCAGTTTCTCGTCCGTCGAACAGCAGGTGCTGACCAACGATCTGCTCGAGGACGGGTTGGCGATGCTCGCCACCGGGCCCGACCTGTCCTCGGCCGCCGGGCTGATCGGGCACGAGGTGCCTTTTGGTGCGAAGGCCCGGTTTGATGGCCAG
>CAYWND010000029.1:10187-12079 GCA_964459085.1 uncultured Oceanibium sp.
GTTCCAAAAGGTTGTTGGCGCGGAACTGGGTGCGGATGGGGCGGCGTATCTGCTGGCGGCTGGCGGTGACACGGTCCTGTTTGACGACGCGACCGCGGTGCGCCCGGCTGCGAACGGCTGACCTGTTCCGCTGAGTGTCTACCCGTCCATGTCCCGTTGCCAGGACAGATCAGCCGCGCGCAATTGCCTCTCCAACCGATTGCACGAGGTCCAAACGCCAGCCTGATTTCATCAGGCCAGCGACTCGCCTGGCGAGCGCATCATCGCGAACGGTCGAAGTTCAGGATTTGACCGCTGCACCACCTGCGCCCACACACCAATCCACATCTGTCTGACCAGGAAAGGTGCCACCTGCGCGGGCCCTTGCATCTCGCCGCGATCTAGAGCCCCAGGATCCATACCGCCGGCAAAGCCACGTCTGCAACGCCAGGCACCCATCGGCCTTGCAGCGATAGCGGGTCCGACGATCCCGTCGGTCCCGCCTGTCTCTGGGTAACAGCCTTTTCTGCGCCTTGCCGAGATCAGCGGGACAATGCGGGGCGGAGCATCTTTGATGTCTGTTCAACCGCAGCCCGCAACGCCGCCGACCGCTTCAGGCCCATGTTGGCGGCAATCGCGCGAACCTCGGATCCGTCGTCGCTCACCATGTCCGGCGTCAGGGTGTCGGACGCATCCCGAGCGGGCGCCGGACCTGTAAGCGGCGCCTCCGGGGTCTCCTCGACCGCCACCGGAGGCGCCTTCACCAGATCCAGCAGCGGGACCGGGCTGCCACCTTCTGCGCCCATGCGACCCGCATCCCAATCCCGGGCCAACAGGGCCAGATGGGCCTCGGGCGTTTCGGGATCATCCAACCTGCGTGCCACGCGAAGCGCCTGGGGAAACGCGCCGCGCCTCAGGTGAACCTCAAGTCGCAGGGCATCCGGCTCGGGGCCGGTCATCCCTTCCAGAAGCGCCAGCGCGCGGTCAGGCAGGGCATCGGCCAGCGCAGTCCGCGCAAGCAACAACCTCGGGGCCTGGGCCAGCCCAGGCCCTCGGGCTTGCAAAAGGTCCCGTGCCAGGTTCGGCAGCCCTTCGGTCTCCAGTTTTCGGGCCAAATTCAAGACCGCATCGGTGTTGCCGGATAGCACATCCCCCGACGGCACATGCGTCAAAGCCACCTTTGCGGCATCGGCGGCCGAGACACTGGACAGGTCCGCTTCCGCAATCAGCCGCAGCGCCAGCGCATCGCGCGACGGCCCCGCATCGGGCCAATAGGTCCGCCCGGCCTCCAGTTCTGCAAGCGCCGGCATCAGATCGCCCGACCGGGCGATCAGTTTCAATCGCAGGTCGTGGACTTCCAGCCCCTGATCAGTCCCGCGCGAGATCCGTTCAACCTGCGCCAACGCTTCGATCAACGCTGGGGGGGTCGCACCGTCCGATCCCAGAACCGCCCGGCTATAGAGAACCAGGGCAAGGACATTGCGCCGCTCGCCCTTGCCGCCGTCAACCGAGGCAAACGCACTTGGATCGGCACGCCCCTCGAACAGGTCCAGCGCCTCGCGCAGGACCGCCTCGTCCGCGCCACCCGTTCCCGGCGTGCGGTCCAGCAGATCCAGCACATCGCGCGCAAGGTCCGTGTTGCCCTTCATCAACGCGACACCGGCCAACCTTTGTCCCATCAGCCTGCGCAGCCCCGGCGGCAGGTCGGCAAGCGGCGACATCAGGCCCTCGCCGCCAGAGTCCCATCCAGCGGCATAGCGCCACATGGCACCCGGGCCGGGGCAGCCCGTCGCTTTGGCCAGTGGACCTGACGCGGCATCCTGTGCACCGCTCGCGGGCATTTCATCCACGATGCGTCCGATCTCGATCAACAGCGCGGCATTGGGCGTTCCCGGATCCAGCCGTTGGGCCAG
>CAYWND010000029.1:12100-13084 GCA_964459085.1 uncultured Oceanibium sp.
CGGCCGAACCCCTTGGCAAGATAGGCCCGGGCCAGCGCAACCACGCTGTCCAGGTGAACCGTTCCATCAGCGCCAACGATCTCGCGCCGCAACTCGCCGATATGAGTGGCAAACGGATCATCGTCCGGATGCATCCAGGCCGCGACGTCCAGATCGGCATCCGGGATGCAGTGCGCATCCGGGTCTTCTGGCGCATCCGGTTCGGGATCCAGCAGATCCAGCGCCGACCGAATGCGCAGCTGTTCACGAACCCCCGCCATAGACAGATCCGCCAACGGTGCTGCCGCCATTGCCCGGGGATCCTGCGCATCGGCCGAGGTGTCGGGCAACTCAAGCGGCTGCAGCACCTCGGTCTCGGGGCCGGGTGCAGCGGCCAGGTCGTCGACCTCTTCCGCCAGTTCCGGAGCCAGGGACAACAGTCCTTGCCTGGCCGCCTTGCGGAGCTGCGCCGTAAGCGCCGATCGAACCGCCAACAGCGACCCGTCGCCATCCGCGTCCGGGGTCACCACGCTTCCCACAACGTCGACATCCTGAGGGCGCGGCGGCGTCACGGTCGATGGCGGGCCGCCTGGCATCGCATTTGCGTTGCCGACAACGACCAGCGCAGCTGCCGCAGGGGGGGTGGGCGCTGGCGTTTCCGCCCCATCGGCGGCGGCGAGCGCCTGATTGATGACACGGCGCGTCCCTTCCGCCCCCTCGTCGGCGGCCTTGTCCATATCGCCGCCCGCCATGGTCGCGTCGACCGCCGCAGTCTGGCCACCTTCCGCACGTCGGACATCAACCGCGATAAACCCCGTGCTCAGTTGCTGCGTCGCGACCGAGCAGGCACAGGATAGCGTCAACAAAATCTCGGAGGACGCAGCGGCACCGATGGCCGAGACCGACAGGATGCGGGTGCGCGGCATCCTGTCGAACACTTCCGAGACATAGCGCCGCGCGGTGCGCGTGCGACCTTGCGTGTCATCGTGCGCCCGTCCCGGCCGC
>CAYWND010000030.1:0-13031 GCA_964459085.1 uncultured Oceanibium sp.
TCGCTTGACATGATGCTGGGCGCCCTGAACTGTCCCTTTGGCACCGGCCACATGGGCGTCACGGCCGAAAATGTTGCTGCAGAACATCGGATCACGCGCGAGGATCAAGACGCGTTCGCGCTGAGCAGTCAGGATCGCGCCGCGGCCGCTCAGGACAGCGGCCGCTTCAGAGATCAGATCGTCCCGATCGACATACGGGTCCGGCGCGATACGGTCAGTTTCGACACCGACGAGCACCCGAAGAAAACTGATGCGGCTGCACTGGCGGGCCTGCGCCCGGTCTTTCAGAAAGACGGGACGGTCATGGCAGGCAACGCCTCGGGTATCAATGACGGTGCCGCCGCAATCCTGCTGGCCACGGCAGATGCCGCATTGTCCGAGGGCTTGACCCCGCGCGCCCGCGTCGTGGGCTATGCCCATGCTGGCGTCCGGCCACAAGTGATGGGAATTGGTCCGGTCCCGGCGGTACAAAAGCTGCTGGAGAAAACGGGATTGAGCGTCGATGATTTCGACGTTGTCGAATCGAACGAGGCGTTCGCTGCCCAGGCGCTTGCGGTGACCCGAGAGCTTGGCCTGGACCCTGCAAAGGTCAATCCAAACGGCGGCGCTATTGCCCTTGGTCACCCGGTGGGCGCGACGGGCGCGATCATCACGCTGAAAGCTCTGTCCGAACTGGAACGGATCGAGGGGCGCTATGCCCTAGTGACAATGTGCATCGGCGGCGGCCAGGGCATTGCATTGGCGCTGGAGCGTGCGGGCGCCTAGGTCGGCAATGCGGCCCTAAGCATGGCCTCGAAACCGCGCGGGTCCTCGGCGTGCAGCCAATGGCCCGCGCCAGAGAGGGTCTCGATACGCGCATGCGGAAACAGTTCGCGCATGGCCGTTTCGTGATCGCCTTGCACATAATGCGACTGGCCCCCGCGCAGGACATGCACCTGGCGCGGGCTGGCCTCGAAGCCGGCGGGGAATGCCATAATCAGGGGCATCTGATCGCGTAACGCGGTCAGGTTCAGGCGCCAGGATGCCCGTCCGTCCGCGATCTCCAGGCTCTGTAGAAGGAACGCGCGTAGCGCGGGATCACGGACCGTGTCGCGCATTTGGACGTCGGCCTCGGACCGGCGGGTGACTTGGGTCAGATCCACCGCCTCCATCGCATCGATGAACTCGATCTGGGTATGCGCATATCTAACCGGGGCAATATCCGCGACGACCAGACTGCGCACCAGCTCGGGGTGCATCAGCGCCAGCACCATTGCCGCCTTGCCACCCATGGAATGCCCCAAAACGTCAGCCTGCCCGCCAAGATCCCGGATCGTCTCGGCCAGGTCATTCGCCAGGGCAGGATACGAGTGATCGGGGGCATGTTGGCTGTGCCCGTGATTGCGCATGTCAACTGCCACCACGCGGCGGTGGTCGGACAAGCGCTTGGCGATGATCCCCCAGTTTCGCGCCGAGCCGTAGAGGCCGTGCGCAATCAACAGGGGCGGCCCGTTCCCGTCGCCATGCTCGATCCTGTTCAGCATTGCTTACCCCTTCCCTGGCCCAAGCCAACTGGGGTCCTTTGCCACGAACTCGAC
The DNA here is from genome assembly GCA_964459085.1 of uncultured Oceanibium sp. Classification (GTDB taxonomy): domain Bacteria; phylum Pseudomonadota; class Alphaproteobacteria; order Rhodobacterales; family Rhodobacteraceae; genus Halovulum. Next base: position 1,578 of record CAYWND010000030.1, read on the forward strand.
CGTATTGCCATCTGGGTCCCGGAAGAAAACGCCGCGCCAGCCGATCCAGTCAAAGACCTGCTCGACCACTTCCAGGCCTTGCGACTGGAGCCACGCGATCGCAGCGGGTTGCGCCTGAAAATCGATGTTGAGCGCCAGATGATGCAAGGTCGATCCGACGCCCCCTTGAGGAGCCGTATTGCCATGAGGGTGCACCGCAGGACGCCCTGCTGTCGGCTCAAACAGGGCCAGCACCTTGGTGTGCCCTTCATACCCGGCCGCGATGCGGAAAAAGGCGATACCGTCGGACGGTTCGGTCAAAACCTGAAGCCCGACAACATCGCGATAGAACGCGAACATCTCGTCCATCCGAGATGTTCGTATCGCGATCTCGCCAAGATCCTGAATGCGAAAGGGTGGCGGTGTCCGAGGTTTATGCACTGGCCTGTCTCCTGCCGCAGAGGTTTCGAAATGCAGCTTTGGGGCAACAACTCGGCGACGCAATCCCAAACTCGTCAATTGTGACGAACCGGACTTTTTGATGCCGACTTCCCAAATACAATCGGGACTATGAAGGAGATGCTTTTTACACTGTTCCTGGCGGGCTGCAATCATGACGGAAGTCTTTGCAAGTCCCTGGAACAACAGCTTGTTTCCGCACCCGACCTTGCGGCCTGCGAAGTGATTCTCGATCAACGCATGGCGATGGAAACGGCCCTTTGGCCAGTCTATCAAGGCATCTGCATGCCGGCAGGCCCTGTTCTTTCGCAGCGCTCATTCCCGGCGTGGTGGCCCGATCGGCCCGTATTGCAGGCCTCGCGGTAGCGTCGTGTCACGCGAACGCGGGGTAGCTGTGACAAAAGTAACATCCGCCTGATTCAGACTTTGGTAACCCTATAACACTGGCGTCGCGGTGCGCTTGCTACGGCACTCTCCCGGACCGAGACGTGCGCGCCGCACTCGAGCAATCGAAGGCGTCAGGCGTATATTTACCGGCGCGTATTGCCGGACTTTTTCAGCTGGTACGCAAGCGGGTATTTTTCCCACGACAACACCTTGCAAGCCATCGCCCCGGATCGCATCTCACCCGAAGCGGTCCGGGGTTGACCATGTCAGGCATCTCGAAGGAATGTGGCCGCGATCCTTTCAAAGGAACCCAGGTGCCCGACCCAAGCAATGTGACATCGCCCATTACACTGGTCGGCTATGGCCGGTCGGGCACGTCGCTGATCATGCATGTGCTGGGAGATCACCCAAACGTCGAGATCTGCGGTGAAACACAGTCTTTGATCGCGGGCACCTGGCATGCGGCAGAACGGCTGAAGGGCATCGTCCGGCCAGATCAGACACTGGCCGACGGGGCAGATCATCGGGACCGTTGCGCTGCGGCGGTGCGGGCGGCGTTCCTGGCAATGTTCCCGCCGAACGGGCGCCCACGCTGGATGCACAAACCCATCGGCATCCCGTGGGTCTTTCATACCGAGAAGTTCAGCAGTCTTCCGTTCCAGGACCGCTGCGCTTGGTATTGGGATGTCTTTGGCCGCTGCTTTCCAGACGCGAAGGTCCTGACCATCCTGCGCCATCCCTATGATGTGGTACTTTCCGCTGAACGCTATTGGGGCACGCCACACGATCGCAGTTGGCGTGGGATCGTGTCCATGGCTCGCCTGCTGGACCATGCCGACAGCCGGGTCGATCACGCGGTCAGTTTTGCCGAAATGGCTTCTGACCCCGAGGCCGAGATCACCAGGCTGCTGACATTTGCCGAATTGCCTGATCATGCAGCGCCATTTGCGGCGGCGCAGGCGGTTTATGTCCCGCAGATGGGCCAGAACCGCGTTCCCAAGGCGCGCCTAACGGATCTGGTCGGCAGACGGTTCTCGCACCGCGCCAGATGGCGGGACATAGACCAGGCAACGTTTACCCAAGACGACCGGGATATCATGTCGGCGATGTGGCAGCGGTTCGGTTTCTCGCTGGACCTTTGACGCGCCCCTTGCGGGCGGGTCGAAAACCGCTTAGGCGCATGCGCGACTGCCATCAATCTGCCGGAGGTTCCACCCATGTCCGCACCAAGGAAAGTCGTTCTCGCCTATTCCGGCGGGCTGGACACGTCGATCATCCTAAAGTGGCTGCAAACCGAATATGGCTGCGAAGTCGTGACCTTCACCGCCGACCTGGGCCAGGGAGAAGAGCTGGACCCGGCGCGCAAGAAGGCCGAGTTGCTGGGGATCAAGCCAGACAACATCTATATCGAGGATGTGCGCGAGGAATTCGTGCGCGATTTCGTGTACCCGATGTTCCGGGCCAATGCGGTCTACGAAGGGTTGTACCTGTTGGGTACATCCATCGCGCGGCCCCTTATCTCGAAACGTCTGGTCGAGATCGCCGCCGAAACCGGCGCGGACGCTGTGGCGCACGGGGCGACAGGGAAAGGCAACGACCAGGTGCGGTTCGAGCTGAGCGCCTATGCCCTAAACCCCGAGATCAAGGTGATCGCACCGTGGCGCGAGTGGGACCTGACCAGCCGTACCAAGCTGCTGGAGTTCGCCGAAGCGCATCAGATCCCGATTGCCAAGGACAAGCGGGGCGAGGCCCCGTTCAGCGTGGATGCCAACCTTCTGCACACCTCGTCCGAGGGAAAAGTGCTGGAGGACCCGGCCGAGGCCGCGCCGGACTACGTCTATCAGCGTACCGTTCACCCCGAAGATGCCCCAGACACACCTGAACATATCGAGATCGGCTTTGAACGCGGGGATGCGGTCAGCCTGAATGGCGAGGCACTGTCGCCTGCTACACTGCTGACTCGCCTGAACGACCTTGGTGGCAAGCACGGGATCGGCCGACTGGACCTGGTTGAAGGGCGGTTCGTGGGTATGAAATCGCGCGGGATCTACGAAACCCCCGGCGGCACTATCCTGCTGGAGGCGCATCGCGGGATCGAGTCGATCACGCTCGACCGGGGCGCGGCGCACCTGAAAGACGAGTTGATGCCGCGCTATGCGGAACTGATTTACAACGGGTTCTGGTTCAGCCCTGAGCGCGAGATGCTGCAGGCCGCCATCGACAAGAGCCAAGAACATGTCAGCGGCACTGTTCGGCTGAAGCTCTACAAAGGGCGTGCGGCCACGGTCGGGCGCTGGTCGGACCAGACGCTCTATTCCGAGCAGCACGTGACCTTTGAAGAGGATGCCGGCGCCTATGATCAGGCCGACGCGGCAGGCTTCATCAAGATCAACGCCCTGCGTCTTAAACTGCTGGCCGCCCGCAACCGCCGCGGTGGCTGAGCAGGGCAGTTTAACTCCTAATTCCGTGCGGCCTCGGCGATCGCAGCGAATACATCGTCAAGTTCCGCTGCAATCGCCATCAGGTCTGCACCGCCCTCGTCTGCATAAGGCGCGAAGACGGTCGAGGGTCGCTTGTAGCTGAGCGTCGCAGTGCCGTCCGCGTTTTCGGTGACATACATCCGGATCGGGGCTTCGATCATCGCGGGCGTAGACAGGCGCAGCACCCGAACTGCGAAATCATTGTTGTAGACACCGATAACCAGGTTTCCCGGGATCTCGATCCCACGCTTCGCCGCCGCTTTGGTCGGACCGGCCTGCGTGACCACGATCATGCCGTTCGCCTTAACGGCCGAGCGGACAGCTGCGACCAGATCCGTATGAGATTCGGCGGTTTTGTGCACGGCCCAGCCTTCCCGCGGCGACATCTCGGCCTGTACAATGCCGGGTATCAACAGCGCGGCGAGCGCGATGGCAAGGCGGATCATGGCAACCTCCTGTCTTTGTCCGACCCCGTCTACCATGCCGATCGGTGCCAGCGTGCTGACAACGCCGTGAGGCGATCACTGACTTGTCACTTGTCGCGAGTGCCAAACGTGGCGCAGGATCGCGCCCGAACCTCACCTGTGGAGAACGCAAATGTTCCGTTCTGCAATCGTTGCAGCCCTTTTGTTTTTGATGCCAGCGGTGGCCGCGGCCGAGTCGATCCAGAAAATCGTCGTGGCCGGTGGATGTTTCTGGTGTGTCGAATCAGACTTCGAACAGGTCGACGGCGTGATCGAAGCGGTGTCCGGCTATGCCGGTGGGTCTGCTGACACGGCCACCTATAGCCGGATCCTGAAGGGCGGTACGGGCCACTACGAGGTCGTCGAGATCACCTTTGACGCAGACACGGTCAGCCGCGACAGGCTGTATGACCTGTTCTTCCGGTCGATCGACCCGACAGATGACGGTGGGCAGTTCTGTGACCGGGGTGCCAGCTATAGAACCGCGATCTTCGCGCAGGACAGCGCCGATCGGGCGGCCGCGCGTGCGGCACTTGCGAAAGCCCAGCTGGAGTTGGGCGAGGCCATCGTGACCGAGGTGCACGACCTGCAGGCATTCTATCCGGCCGAGAAATACCATCAGGATTTCTACAAGAAGAGCCCAGTGCGGTACAAAACCTATCGCAAGGGCTGCGGTCGCGACAAACGGGTACGTCAGCTTTGGGGCAGCGCCGCGCCATTTGCATGACGCATGGGCCTGATCATCAGATCAGGCCCGCCACCTCCAGCGCAATCCCGATGACGGCCCCGGCTATCACCAACGTGTGCATGGCAAAGGGCCTCCACAGAACCGCAGCCGCGAACACACCCAACAGGCCGATCTTGACCCATTCCGGTGCCGCCAGCCCCGACGGCAGTAATGCCGCCTCGCCCAGGTAGACCGCAAGGTTCAGGACAACACCGACCACCGCTGCCGAGACGCCGGCCAATGCCGCCCGGATCCACCGGCGCGAGATTACCGCCTCGACATGGGGGGCCAGGGTCAGGATCAGCATGAAACTGGGTGCGAAGGTGAAGACTGTCGCCAAGGCGGCAGTGGCCATACCTTGGCTAGCGCCCCCAGGCCATCCGGCGAAGAAGCCTGCGTAGGTGTTGACCAGGATCAGCGGCCCGGGCGTAGCCTCGGCAATCGCCAGTCCGTTCAGCATCTGGGTTGCGGTCAGCCAGCCGTAGGTTTCGACCGCGCGTTCGGCAACATAGGGCAGCAGGGCATAGGCACCGCCAAAAGACACGAAGGCTGCCGTGGTGAACAGCCAGGCGACGCCGTCCGCAGGGTCCGCGCCCAGGGTAAGCCTTGCGCCCAGCCAAACGCCAAGGGTCAAGCCGAGGCTGACAAGTGGGGTCAGCATTGTCGCAAACCCGGCTTTGCTGGCCTGGGTCGGCCCATCACCTGTGATCGCCGATCGATCCGGCAACGCCAGACCCACAAGCGCGGCCAGCAGGATGATCAGGGGAAACGGCAACCCCGCAGCCCAGATCCCCAGAAAGGCCAGCGCGGCCAGCGCCCAATCCGATGGCCGCGACAACGCGCGGCGCGACAGGGACACGACCGCGCGCGCCACGATGACCAGAACCGCGGGCTGGATCCCATAAAAGATCGCGGCAATCAGCGGCACATCCCCGCGCGCGGCAGCGATCCATGCCAGTCCAATCATCAGAATCGCTCCGGGCAGGATAAAGGCCAACCCCGCTGCCAGCCCGCCCGTCAGTCCATGAAGGCGCCAGCCAAGCCAGGTGGCAAGCTGCTGCGCTTCGGGGCCGGGCAGGACCATGGCGACGCTCAGCCCCTGCTGAAAGGCCGGGGGGCTGACCCAGCCGCGCCGCTCGACGATCTCGTCCTGCATCAGCGCAATCTGCCCGGCCGGGCCGCCGAAAGACAACAGGCCGATCTTGGCATAGACGGGCCAGGCCGTGCGTAGATCCGGCGTCATTCTTGCCCTCCCATCACCAGCCGCTCGCAAGGAGCACCCGCATCCCGCATCGCCTCGAATCCCCCCGTGACATAGTGCGCTTGTCGACCGGCCACACGGGCCAGCGCGGTTGCAAACCTGCTTACCTCATGTCCGTGAACACAATAAAACACCAGCGGGTCGGGCGTGCAGAGCACGGGGTGCGTGAAGTCCAGCGTGAAGGGATCGATCCAATCGGCCCCACGGATCCGCAGGCCAGATGCACGCAGCGCGGGTGTCTTGCGCACGTCCCAAAGGTGTTTGCCGTCCCGCGCCATGCGGGACGCGACCGCGGCGCTGATGCTTGGAAGAGAGTAGTCAGACATGCCCAAGTGACCTCCATAACGGAAGGGTGCGATGCTTGGGCTTGTGCCTGGAAACGGGGGATCGCATGCCCCGCCAGGTCGTGGTAGCACCGGCGCAGGACCAAGACAACAACGGATGCCAGACATGCTGATGCTGGATCACCTGGTGGTTGCGACCGATGACTTGGCGCGGGGAACGGATTGGATGGCCGCCCGGCTGGGGGTGGCGCCGGGCGGTGGCGGGCGTCACGACGCCTTTGGCACCCACAACGCTCTTTGGAAGCTGGGGGCCGCGTATCTGGAACTGATTGCGATTGACCCCGACGCCCCGCGTCCGGGTCGTCCACGGTGGTTCGGACTGGACGATCCTGCAACCCGCTCGGGGCTGGCCGACCGGCCACGGCTGCTGACCTGGGTGGCACGCAGCGACGATCTTGATGGCGACATCCGGCGCAGTCCGCTGCCCACAGGCCCGGCGCAGCGGTTCAGCCGAGACCATCTCTATTGGCATCTGACCGTTCCGCAGGACGGCCGCCCGCATTGGGGGGGTGCCTATCCGGCACTAATCGCGTGGCCGCCCGAGGTGTCGCCCCCACCCGATACCCTACCGGACAGCGGGCTGCACCTGATCGCATTCGCCGCCACAGGGCCCGAGGGTCTGCGCCGGGATCTATCGCTGCTGGGTGCAGACCAGGTGCTGGACGTCTCGGGGATCGGTACAGACGTGGCACTTTCCGCCACGGTGCGGAGATCAGACGGCAGCACAGTGGTATTGGATTGACCGTACTGGTGGATCAGAACGCGTAGCTGCCGAAATTGTTGATCAGTACAACGCGGATCGCATATAGCCCGAAGATCACCACCAGCGGCGACAGATCCAGCCCACCCATTGGCGGCAGGACCCTGCGGATCGGCGCATAGATCGGTTCCAGCAGGCGGTTCAGGCCCGACCAGATCTGGTAGACCAGCGGCTGGTGCAGGTTCAGCACATTGAAGTTCACCAACCAACTGATGATCACGCTCGCCAACACGAGATACCAAACGATCTCGAGCGCGAAGAGGATGATCATGATGATAGAGCCCATGGTCGGCGATCCTTCGAACGGTGGCGATGCGCCCCACACGTAGTCCGGCGGGGGCCGGCAGACAAGCCCCGTGGGCGTTCGCGGTGAACGAGGTCAATTGTGCCTGACGCGCGGGGCTGGCAGAAGGTTGGGCATGACAAAGACCTCGGCCAACCTGCGCGGCGCGATCTTCATGATGATCTCGATGGGGGGATTCGCGTTAAACGATGCGGCGATGAAGGCTGTTCTGGTCGACACCCCGCTGTTCACGGCGATCTTCTGGCGGGGATTGGTCATGGTCGCAGTTCTGGGCGCGGCGTGCTGGGCAACTGGCGCCTTTGCATGGCGCCCAAGGCGCCGGGATGTCCGGCTGATCGGGTGGCGCGGCCTGGCCGAAATCGTTACCACGCTATGCTTTTTGTCGGCGCTGGCCAACATGCCCATCGCCAACGCCACCGCGATCCTGCAATCGACGCCGCTGGTCGTGACGCTGGCAGCGGCGCTGATCCTGGGCGAGACGGTGGGTTGGCGGCGGATAACCGCATCTTTGGTGGGATTTGCGGGTGTGCTGATCATCATCCGCCCCGGCACGGCCGATTTCAACGCCTTCGCGGTGCTGGCAGTGGTTGCGGTGGTATTCATCGTGGTTCGGGATCTGGTCACACACCGTTTGTCTTCGGGCGCACCCACGCTGCTGGTGGCATTCATCACCTCGGTCCTGATCACCGGATTGGGGGCGGTTGGCGGACTGGCAACTGGGTATACGATCCCTTCAGAGCACGCGATCCTGATCGCCGCAGCCAGCGGGTTCCTGATCCTGGGCTATGTCTTCAGTGTCAGCGCCATGCGCACCGGCGACATCAGTTTTGTCTCGCCGTTTCGCTATACCATCCTGGTCTGGGCGCTGGCCGCAGGGATCCTGGTCTTTGACGAAGTCCCCGATGCCATGACCATAGCCGGCACCCTGGTGATCGTCATAACCGGCCTGTTCACCTTCCTGCGCGAACAGAAACTGGCACGCCAGGGCGATTAGACCTTGCACGACCAGAGCAGCCGGTGACTATCAGGGGCAGCAGGCAGAGAGGCAGGCGAATGACAGGCAGGACGGATCGCAGGGGCGTGTATTCATGGCTGCTGTTCGATTGGGCCAACCAGCCATACTACACGCTGATCATGACCTTCATTTTCGCCCCCTATTTTGCAGCGTCGGTCGCCGCCGATCCGGCCGAGGGTCAGGCGATTTGGGCCAACGTGGTCGCGGTGGCGGGCCTGTGCGTCGCCGTGATGGCGCCGCTGCTGGGCGCTGTGGCGGATGCCTATGGCCCCCGCAAACCCTGGATGGCCGGATTTGCGCTGCTGTTCATGGTGGGGTGCATTGGTTTGTGGCTGGCAGAGCCAGGAGCGGATCCGATCTGGCCGATCCTGGCAATGTTCCTGCTGGCCTATGTCGGGTCGGAATTCATGCTGATCTTTTACAATGCCATGTTGCCCGATCTAGGCCCACGGTCCGAAATCGGGAAACTGTCGGGTTACGGGTGGGCGCTGGGATATGTGGGCGGTGTCGTGGTTCTGATCCTGGTGTTGGTGCTGCTGTCGCCCACGCCCGGATCGCAAACCACGTTGGCCGGCATCCCGCCTCTTTTTGGGTTGGATCCGGACGCAGGCGAACCGGCCCGAGCCACCGGCCCGTTGACCGCGTTGTGGTTTGCAATCTTTGCCGTGCCATTGTTCCTGTTCACGCCTGACAGCCCCAGGAAGTCAGCCACCAAGGGCATCGTCCGGCAAGGCGTGCGCGATCTGATCGAAACCCTGCGCACCCTGCCTGGGTCCGGCCCGCTGATCCGCTACCTTTTCGCGTCCATGATCTATCGCGATGCCCTGGCCGGGCTGTTCATCTTTGGCGGCATCTATGCCAGCGGCGTGTTGGGCTGGGGTCCGTTTCAGTTGGGTATATTCGGGATCATCGCGGCAGTAATCGGTGCGGTCGGAGCCTGGCTGGCCGGGCGCGCTGATTGGAAATACGGGCCCAAGCCGGTCATCATGGCCTCGATCATCCTGCTGATTATGGTCAGTTGCGTTGTTCTGCTTACCTCGCGAGGCGCAGTTGCGGGCATTCCGGTGGCCGCAGACAGCACCCTGCCCGATATCGTTTTCTATATTTGCGGCGGGCTGATTGGTGCAGCGGGCGCGGGCGTACAAGCGTCCTCGCGCACGCTGCTGATACACGTCGCCGAAGATCGGGCAAGCATGACCGAGGCGTTCGGCCTCTATGCCCTGTCGGGCAAGGCGACCGCGTTCCTGGCTCCACTGCTGATCGGGATCGCGACAACCGCCACCGGATCACAATCCCTTGGCATCAGCCCGGTCATCCTGCTTTTCGCAATTGGCCTGACTCTGTTATACTTCGTCAAAACGACCGAGGCATGAGCAATGTTCCCACGTCGACTAATGGCCCTCGTTGCCCTATGCCTGCTGGCATCCGGCGCAAGCGCACAGACACCTGCCAAATCCCTGTTCGGTGCAATGACCGGCCCGTCCGAGCACGCGCCCGAGGCGTACGGCAGCTACAGTCGCGGTTGCCTGGCAGGGGCCGAGCAGTTGCCCGAGACCGGCCCGACCTGGCAGGCCATGCGGCTAAGCCGCAACAGAAACTGGGGCCACCCGGAGAGTATCAGGTTCATCAAGCGGCTGTCGGTCGCGGCGCAAAAAATCGGATGGCGGGGCCTTTATATCGGGGATATCTCGCAGCCACGTGGCGGACCGATGCTGACTGGTCACGCAAGCCATCAGATGGGTCTGGATGTGGATATCTGGATGCTGCCGCCAACCAGCGTGACACTGTCACGCGCGGCCCGCGAGTCGCTGTCGTCGATCTCGATCCGGTCGTCTGACAAACGCAACGTCAACGGAAACTGGACGCAAGAGCACCATCGGATTTTGCGCGCCGCGGCCCGCGACCCTGCGGTTGCGCGGATCTTCGTGACGGCCCCAGCCAAGCTGCGGATGTGCGCCGACGAACGGGGCGATCGCGCTTATCTGCGCAAGATCCGGCCGTGGTGGGGGCATCACTATCACTTTCATGTCCGATTGAACTGCCCCGCGGGCGAACTTGGATGCAGCGAACAGGACCCGATCCCACCGGGCGACGGCTGCGCCGATGCGGTCTGGTGGGTTACCGATGCGCTGGAGCCGCCGGATCCAAACGCCCCTGCCCCGCCGCCCAAACCCAGGCGGGGGCCGATCACACTGGCCGATCTGCCCAAGCAATGCGCGCGCGTCCTGCGCTGATCTACGCGGCCCTGATCTCTGTTCTGGTTGCCGCGGCTGCCAGGGCCGATAGCATGGTCGACGACATCTGGCGTCTCCCTTGGCGCGAAGCGGGCGGGTCGCTGTCCGGCCTGGTGGTATCTGCCGACGGGTCGGAATTTGTCGCGGTTTCGGACAAGGGGCGGATCGTCGAGGGGCGATTGCAGCGCGATAGGGATGGTACAGGGCAGATCACGACGATCGAGATCACCCATCAGGGCCCGTTGCGAGATGGCAACGGGGTGCCGGTGTCAGGGCGTGCGATCGACGCCGAAGGGCTGACCCGACTGCCGGATGGCAGCCTGCTTGTGTCTTTCGAGGCAGAACACAGAATCGACCGCTACGAGACTGCAGACGCCGCGGCAACGCAGATCGAGAACCCCCGCGACTTTCGCGGGCTGCAGAACAATTCGGGGCTTGAGGCGCTGTTTTCGGACCCGGACGGAACCGTCTATGCCATTCCCGAACGCTCGGGCCGACTGGACCGTCCCTTTCCGGTCTATCGCTACCGCACGGGGCGCTGGTCAATCCCCTTCACGATCCCGCGCCGTCCGCCGTTCCTGCCTGTTGGGGCCGATATCGGGCCGGACGGCCGCCTATACCTGCTCGAACGGCACTTCCACGGTTTTCCCGGATTCTCGACCCGCATCCGCCGGTTCACGATCCAGGGCGACACGATTGTCGAGGACGGCACCCTGTTCGAAAGTTCAGCGGGCGAATTTGACAACCTGGAGGGGCTGTCCGCATGGCGCGCACCGGACGGCACGCTGGTGCTGACCACGATTTCGGACGACAACAACTCGATCTTTCAGCGCACCGAGTTCGTGGAGTTCCGCCTGACCAGCAACACCCGGCTGCGGCAAAAAAGACCCAATGTCCGGGTTTCTCGTTGACGCGACTGGGCGCGCCAAATTCAACAATCTAAATATGTAGCCAGTTCATGTGGTGTTCGAGCAGTAAGAGTATACCATGTATCGTGTTTGTATCGTCGTGACCGCTATCCTTGGGTTGGGCGCTTGTAC
>CAYWND010000031.1:0-12714 GCA_964459085.1 uncultured Oceanibium sp.
GTAAAGCCCAGGATGATGCCGATGGACATCCCGATCAGCGAGGCCAGAAGCCCCACGAACAGCGAGTTGGGTGCGCCGATCACGATCAGCGCCAGCATGTCGCGCCCGCCGCCATCGGTGCCCAGCGGGAACTCCCAGACGCCGGGTTGCTTGCGGATGTTTTCAAACCCCACCGGGGGCAGTTTCAGCGGGGTGGAGCCGGTGAAGACCAGTTCCAGGTCCCACAGCATGCGGCCGATCAGGCCCAGGATCACAATCCCCAGCAACAGGGCCGCGCCCCACAGCAGTTTGGGGTTCAGCCAGGGGTTTTCGAACCGCTTGATGCGGCGCTGCTGGCGGCGTTCGGCGCGGGTGAGCGTTGCGTCTGCCATTGGCTCAGGCCCTCTCGTGCCGGATACGGGGATCGATGAAGGGGTAGAGCAGGTCGACGAAGAACACCGCCAGCGCGGTCATCAGGATGATGACATAGCTGATGCCCTGGATGACCGGGAAATCCTGGTCCAGGATCGCGTCATAGAGCAGCTTGCCCATGCCGTTATAGGCAAAGATCCGTTCGACCAGCACCTGCCCCGCGACCAGGAGCCCGATTTTCAGCGCGAAGGCCGTGATCTGGGGCAGGATCGCGTTGCGGATCATGTAGCGGTAAAGGATGTAGCGCGGGCGCAGGCCCTTGGCCTCGGCCAGTTTGACGTAATCCTCGCCCTGCACGGTGATCATCAGGCCGCGCATGCCCAGCGCCCAGAACCCGAAGGTGACGATCACGATCGAGAGCGCGGGCAAAAAGCCGTGGTGCAGAACGGATTGGACAAAGGTCCAGTCCCAGCCCGGTTCCACCGTCAGGCCGTAGGCGCCGGTCAGCGGGAACCAGCGTAGTTTGGCCGCGAAGATCCACATCAAGAGCCGACAGGATCGGCGGGATCGAGGTGAAGACCATGGCGGCCGGGATCGCCACGCGCACCAGCCTGGGCGAGCGGTCCCAGACCATCAGCGCGCCCAGAAGGTTGCCGATGATAAACGTGATGATCAGCGACAGGATCATCAGGCCCAGCGTCCAGGGCAGTGCCTTGACGATCAGTTCGGACACCGGCGTCGGGAAGGTCGCGGTCGACAGGCCGAAATCGAAGACCAGAATGTTTTTCAGATACTTGAGATACTGCAACCAAAGGGGGTCATCGAGACCGAAACTGGCGCGGAGCTGGGCAAGAATTTCGTCTGCGTTGGCGACGGTGCCCGCGCCCGCGGCCATGCGGCCCAGCATGATGTCGGCGGGGTCCACGGGCGAGAGGCGGGGGATGATCCAGATCAGCGTCGCGGCGATCCAGATCGTCAGGCCCAGCGTGATCAGCCGGTTGACGAGGTAGTCGCGGGGTATGCGTCCCAATGGTCCCTCCCGTGGTTTTAGTGCGCCCCGCCGTTGTGATCCGGCGGTGGCGCGGGTTGCCCTAGGCGGCCTGGCCAGCCGCCTGGCGCGAGATGCTGTGGTTCCATCCCGACAGGACCATGCGTTCGTCGGGGTGGTGGTTTCCGGGCTCGATCCTGTCGCGGCCGTCATACATCTGGCACAGAACAGTCTTGCGAGTGCTGTCCGAGCGGTTGGGCATGGACCCGTGCAGCGTGAAGTAGTGGAAGAAGATGACATCGCCCGCCTGTGCCTCGACCACGTGCGCGTCCTCGATCGGGTATTGGTCCAAAATGTCGTTCTGCCGCCGCCCGTCCGCGCCCTCGATCCGGCCCAGCCGGTGGCTGCCGGGATAGACGCGCAGGCAGCCCATTTCATCGGTGGCGTCCGAGACGTGGATGATGCCTGCGATCATGCTGTCGTTTTCGGTCGGAAAGTACGGCCAGTCCTGGTGCATCGGAAAGGGCGAGCCGTTCTCGGACGGTTTCTGGAACAGCTTGGAATGGTGCAGGATGATGTCGTCACCGATGATCTGCCGCACGATGCCCAGGAACCTGTCGTTGAGAAAGGCGTTCAGCCAGGTGCGCGAGTATTTCTGCACGTTGTGGGTGTGCAGGATGACGTCGTCGCTGGCCTTCAGTCCGTCATTCATGGCACCGTCCCAGGTGGCGTCGATGGCCTCGCCGCTGGCGGTCAGCTGGCGCACGATGCGGTCGAAGTCGCCCTCGAGCGCCGCGATCTGATCGGCGGCGAACACCCCGCGCGCGTGATAGTAGCCGTGTTCATCGAAGAAGGTTTTGACGTCCGTCATCGGTCCTGTCCCGTGGTTTGGCGGGGCGCAGGTGCACGCCCCGCCCGAGGCGGCCTTAGTTGGCCTTTTCGAGGTTGTGAATGATCTGGTGGGTGTGGTTCCACCAGAAGAACGGATGGTTGTAGTAGTTGTCGGCTGTGGGCCAGCCGGTCCAGTAGGTGGTGTTCAGCGGCAAGAGTTTGGCCGACTGCACCAGGGGCACGAACGGCATCTCGGCATCGAGATACTGATAGGCCTCGGCCACCAGTCCCGGGACGCTGGGATCGCCCAGCGGCAGGTCGGCCATCTTGTCGACAACGGCTGAATAGGCCTCGGCCCCCGGGCCGGTCCAGCGCGAGGTGTTGTTGAACCCGGGCGAGCGTTCGCCCACCGGCACCACGTCCTTGACCGTGTAGCGGCCCATCGAGGCCCAGGGTTCGTTCACCGACCCGCAGGAGAGCCAGGAGTAGCTCATCTCGTAGGCGCCGAACGGCAGAACCTCGCCCCAGAACACGCCGTTTTCAACCGGCACGGCCGAGGCGGCGATGCCGGCGCGGTTGAGCTGTTCCACGATCACGTCGATGGTCTTGGTGTATTCGGTCGAGGCCGAATTGACGTGGATCTTGACCGAAAGATCGGCGCCGTCCTTTTCATAGATGCCGTCCGAGCCCTTGGCATAGCCCGCGGCCTCGATCAGGGCCTGACCGGCGGCGGCGTCGCCCTTGGCGGGCAGGCCATAGCCCGCGTCCTTGACCGCGTCGATGAAGGGCGCCATGGACCCGTATTGCGCAAACATCGTCTCGGACGGGACGGTCGCGCCTTCGGCGGCGACGTTCACGATCTGGGTGCGGTCGATGATCGTGGCCACCGCCTTGCGCATGTTGGGATCGTCCCAGGGCGCGATGGTGGTATTGATCTCGAGCTGGCGGGCGCAGGGGTCGGCGGCGGCATAGGGATAGTCGTCATACCAGCCGATGATCGCCGGGTTCTGGGCCTTGATCGCCTCGAACGTGCCGACGCTGACATTCTGGGCCGCGTCCATCTGATTGGTGGCCATCAGTTGGGCGCGGCTTTCCTCGCCCCCCGATTCCAGCCAGATCAGGCGCTTGGGTTCGGGCAGATCCTTCCACCCCGTCTTGGCACCCCACCAGTTGTCGTTGCGGTCCCAGATCGCGCGGTTGGTCGCGGCCGAGGTGAAGGTGTAGGGGCCGGTCCCGATCGGGTTTTCAAAGGCAAAGGTCGCGGGGTCCTGACCGGCCCAGATATGTTCGGGCATGATCAGGAACGACCCGAAGATGCGCACCCCGAAATTTTCCACCGCAAAGCGCGGGTTGGGTGCCTTGAGCGTGAATTTGACGGTCAGATCGTCGATCTTCTCGACGCTGGCCACCTGGGCGCGGACGGTCGCGGCCTCGCGGCTGGAGATGTCCTCGTTCGTCATCGCCATGGTGACGGTGAAGACCACATCGTCGGCGTTGAAGGCCTCGCCGTCGGACCATTCGACCCCCTCACGGATCTTGAGCGTGAACTCGTCATTGGCCGCGTTCGCGGTGATGCTTTCCCCCAGCCACGGGTCCAGATCGCCGGTGCCGTAGTTGAGGATGAACAGCGGTTCCCACATCGCCTGGTGCGCGCCGTGCATCCGCTTGGTTCCGGGCGTGAACCAGTTGAAGTTGTCGGGATCCTTGATCGTGCGGTCGAGGTCGAAAATGACCGTATCCTCGCGCGCGACGTCCTGAGCGACCAGGCCGGTCGCGGCGGTCAGTGCCAGCACCGTGGCAAGGCCCGTGGTTCTGAAAAGACGCATTGTCTTCCTCCCTGTTGTCGGGGCGTCCGGGATAGGCTGCCCCATCTCTGTCGGGCCCGCCGGGACCCGAACGATTGTCCCCTAGTGCACGTAGTCCATGACCAGAACGCGTGTCGTTTGGGGAATGTCCTGTTTGTTTATTGCGACCTCGGCCCCAAAGGCGAAGTCGATGTTTTCATCCTTGAAGTGGCTGAGAAAGCTGTCGATCCACATCGTGTTGCGCGGGCGATAGGTGAGCGTGCGGAAATGCATCGGGATCACCAGGCGCGGGCGCGTGCGGTGGATCATTTCCATCAGATCCGGCAACTCGATCGTCAGATAGCCGCCCGCCAGCGCAAACAGGATGTCCGTGTCTTCGAAGAACGCGATCTGGGCGTCGGTCAGCGGATTGCCCACATCGCCCATGTGGGCGCATTTGATGCCGTCCAGTTCGAACCGGTACATGCCGTTCTGGCCCGGCACTTCGTGTTCGGGGTGCTGGTCCCATTCCGCCGCCTCGATGGCGCGGACGGTCAGCCCGGTGGCCGAGGCGCTGCCGCCGTTTTGCGCGATTTCGAGCGCGTTGAGGACGGCAGGCTGCCCGGTGATCAGGTCGGCCCGGCAATGGGCGTCGTCGTCGTCGGACGAGATCAGGACCAGATCGCAGGGATCGGCAATGGGTGCATAACCGACCCCCTCCGGCGTGTAGGGGTCGGTTATGACCGTCGGCCCTTCGTCAGGGAGGAGGCGAAAGGCCGCGTGTCCGTACCACTTGATCTGCATCGATCTCTCTAGTTGTTGCCGATGACATGGGGGCTGGTGGTGGCCCGGATGTCGTTGTTTTCGGGGCGCGGATGGTGGGTCCAGGTGCCGGTCGGATCGCTGCCACGGCACAGGATCGCCTCGACCCCCGTGGCCCAGTCGCTGTCGGTGATCCCGACCTGCGGCGGGCAGTAGCGCAGGGTCAGGCCGCAGCGGCGGCGGTCCGAGGTGTTGGGCTGAGAGCCGTGGACCAGCATATCCGCATGCAACGAGATCTGGCCCGCCCTGAGCGTGTTGGTAAAGGGCGCGCCCATCTGATCGGCCCCGGCGGTTTCGATGTGAAAGACGGACTTGCCGGATGTTTCCTGCACCTTCAGCGGCCCGGACTTGTGCGTTCCTGGGATAAAGCGCATGGCCGAATTGGCGGCATCGGCGTCGTCGATGGCCAGCCAGACGGTGACGGTGCGCGCGGGACTGAGCGACCAGAAGGCGGCGTCCTGGTGCCACGGCACCGCCTTGGGGTCGTGCGGTTTCTTGGACAGGATGGCCGAGGCCCAGCACAGGATGTCCGGCCCCAGCAGGTCCTGGACGTGGTCCAGTATACGCGGGTTAGTGGCGATGTCCCAAAGGCCCGACAGCCGCGCCTGATAGCAGTTGATTCCATAGGCACCGTCCGGACCCATGTCGGCCATCAGACGGTCGGTATAGGCGCGGATCTGCGCAATCTCGGCCGCATCGAAGATGTCGAAGGGCTGTACATAGCCCAGATCGTTGTACTGGGCGATCTGCGCCTGCGTCAGGCGGTTTGGCGTCGCGTTCACCACTGGCGCAAAGCTGAGATCGGGTTTGGTGTCGAGCATCGGGTTTCCGGGTCCTCCCCGAGATCAAGCGTAAGGCGAACACGCGGGATCTGTGGACGCCGGGACTTGACTATTTTTTGTGGTATTTTGATATTCTGCGCAGAAAATCGTCAATTGAGCCATATGGTGCGGCGCACAAATGAAAGCGAGATTGTTCTCGATTGAGTCGTATCTGGGCGAGGACGAGTGGTTCCACTTTGCCCGCAAGCGGATCGGGCCCGAGCCGCCACGGTTTGCGCATTTCCACAACTACCACGAGCTGTTCCTGGTTCAGAAGGGTCCTCTGGAGCATTGGGTCAATGGCAGCACGGTGATGCTGGAGCCCGGGTCGCTGGTTTTCATGCGGCCCGGTGATCGTCATGCATTGCGGGCGGTGGCGGCCGATGGCAGCCAGATCATCAACATCATGTTCCGCAGTTCGTCCGCCGATCATCTGGTGTCGCGCTATCGCGACGATCTGGACGGGTTGTTCTTTTGGGCCGAGGGCAAGCTGCCCGAGGCTTACCGCATGACCGGCCCACGGCTGGAGCGGGCGATCAACGTGGCGCAGGAATTGCAGACGTCGATCCGGTCGCTGAGCCGTATCGAAGAATTTCTGCTGACCGTGATGACCCGTGTGGTTGATCTGCCCGAGGCGGGGGGCGGCGCGATGCCGTTCTGGCTGGCGCAGGCCTGCACGATGGCGCGGCGGCCCGAGGTGTTCCGAGGCGGAGCGGCAGCGTTCGTGCTGGCCGCAGGGCGGGGGCACGAGCATGTCTGCCGGGTCGCGCGCCAGCATCTGGGCGTGTCCCCGTCGAGCTATGTCAATCGCATCCGGATGGAGCATGCTGCGATGCTGCTGGCCAGCGACGACACCCCGATCCCCGAGGTCGCGCTAAGCTGCGGGATCGAGAACCAGAGCCATTTCTACAGGGTTTTCCGGCGGCACTATGGGGTGACGCCGCTGTCCTATCGGCGGCAGCACCAGAAGAGCCCGGTCTGAGGGGGGCATGGGCCGGACGGGCGGCCCATGCTGTTATCTGTTTGGCGGTCAGACGAAGCTGACCTCGCGGTTCATCGGCAACTCGAACACGCGGGTGCCCGTTGCGGCCTCGATCGCGTTGGCAAGCGCTGGCATCGAGGGCGGGGTGCCCGGTTCGCCCACGCCGGTCGGTGCCTCGGCCGAGGGCACGATATGCACGTCGATGGCGCCGATGTCCGAGATCCGCAGCGGTTCGTAATCGGGGAAGTTCGACTGCACCACCGCACCGCCGTCCAGCGTGATCTCGTCGCGCATGACGTGGCCGATGCCATAGCCGATCCCGCCTTCCATCTGGGCGGCGATCACGTCCGGGTTGACCGCGATGCCGCAATCGACGGCGCAGGTCACCTTGTCGATGCGGATGTCGCCGTCGTCGGCCGTGATCTCGACCACCTCTGCGACATAGCTGCCAAAGGATTTGTGGACGGCGATGCCCTGCGCGCGCCCCGGGGCGGGATTGCCCCAGTCGGCCTTATCGGCGGCCAGTTTCAACACCGTTGCCAGACGCTGCTGATCCTTGCCGTCGGTCAGGTATTCAAGGCGGAAGTCCAGTGGATCGCGCCCGGCGGCCTTGGCGGCCATGTCCATCATGCTTTCCATGACATAGGCCGTGTGGGTGTGGCCCACCGCACGCCACCACAGCACGGTGGTCGCGGGTTCGATATCGGTCAGGCCGACGAATTGGCGGGGGATCGCGTAGGGCGTGTCGGACACCCCTTCGACCGAGGTGTGGTCGATGCCGTCCTGGACCGAGAATGCCTCGAACGCGGTGCCCTTCATGATCGACTGCCCCGCGACGCGGTGATCCCAGCCGACAATGTTGCCATTGCCGTCCAGCCCCACGCGCACCTTGTGTGCAAATGCCGGGCGGAAATAGCCGCCGGTGATGTCATCCTCGCGCGACCAGACCAGCTTGACCGGCCGGGTGCGGTCGGTGATGGCAAAGGCCAGTGCGGCCTCGACCTGGTAGTCCGCCGATGGCGTCGCGCGACGCCCGAACGAACCGCCTGCGAACATGGTGTTGATGCGCACCTTGTCCATCGGCAATTCCAGGATCTGGGACAGCGCCATGTGGGGGCCAGTGGGGAACTGGCAGCCGTCATGCAGCGTGATGCCCCCGTCCGGGTCCGGCGCGATGGTGCAGTTCAGCGGCTCCATCGGGGCGTGGGCGAGCAGCGGGAAGTAGAAGGTGCCTTCGACGACCTGGGCTGCGCCGTCCAGCGCCGCGCTGGTGGCCGACAAGTCCGACTTGGTGACGTTGTACTCGGGCGCATCCGCGCTTACCGCCGCCAGCAGTTCGTCCCGGATTTCTTCCGAGCTGCGGGTTTCGGCGTTTGTCATGTCCCATTCGACGTCGACGGCATCTCGGGCCTGAAGCGCAGACCAGGTGTCTTCGGCATAGACGGCCACGCCCGCGTTGTTGGGCAGGGTGGCGGCACGGATAAACCCGCGGATGGACCGGGCCGCACTGTCGTCAAAGCTGGCGACCACGCCGCCCTTGCAAGCGCAGCGCTTGATCACTGTCACCATCTGGTTGTCCAGATGCACGTCCATTGCGAACATCGCCGTCCCGTTGATCTTGGGCGGGGTGTCCAGACGCCGGGTCGCGGCGTTGCCGATCAGCCGCCAGTCGGCGGGATCGGTCAGGCGCGGCGCCTCGGGCGGGGTCAGGGTCGCGGCGGTGGCGACGAAATCGCCCAGCGGCGCGGATTTGCCGCCGCCCGAAATTACGCCACCCGACAGCGACAGGGTGCCCGCGTCCACGCCCCACTCCTGGGCCGCTGCGGCGATCAGCATCTCTCGCGCGGCGGCACCGGCGGTGCGATATTGTTCGAACGAGTTGGCCATGGCGGTGGATCCGCCGGTGCCCTGGAACTGACCGAACAGCAGGTTGTTGTATTTCGAGGGATCGGACGGCGCGAACTCATAGCCGATCTGATCCATGTCGAGGCCCATCTCCTCGGCAATCAGGGTGGACAGACCGGTGGCCGGGCCCTGGCCCTTTTCAAAGTGCTTGATGATCGCGGTGACGCTGCCGTCGCTGCCGATTTTGACGAACGGGTTCAGCATCGAGCCGTCGGTCCCGGCGGCAATCGCGCCGTCGGGACGCACGCCGACCAGCAGGACGGCGGTTGCGGCGGTCGCGCCTTTCAGAAAGCCGCGGCGAGAGGTTTCAAGTGTCATCTCAGGCCTCCATGATCTCGGACGCGCGCTGGATCGCGGCGCGGATGCGTTGGTACGTGGCGCAGCGGCAGGCGTTGCCGTACATGTAGTCGTGGATATCCTCGACCGAGGGTTTGGGGTTTTCGGTCAGCAGACCGACGGCGGACATGATCTGGCCTGACTGGCAATAGCCGCACTGGACCACGTCCAGTTCCGCCCAGGCCTGCTGAACCGCCTTGGTGGCCTTGCTGTCGGCGCCTTCGATGGTGGTGATCTCGCTGTCCGCGACATCTTCGATATAGGTCTGGCAGGACCGTACCGGTTCGCCATCCATGTGAACGGTGCAGGCCCCGCACGAGGCGACCCCGCAACCGAATTTGGTGCCCGTGAGTTTCAGCTGGTCGCGGATCACCCACAAAAGCGGGGTCCCTTCGTCGACATCGACCTGTTGGACGGTGCCATTTATCTTGATCTGATAGGTCATAAATGGATCCTGTTGGCTGTCACAAGGTGATCGGCAGGTGCCGACCGACCATGTCTTGCTGATACGATTAATTTGAACCGACAGACGTGTTCGCGCGTGTCTCTCGAGTTGGGTGCCGGTGGCCGCGTGCGGCTCCGGAATCGTTACGAGAGGTAGCATGACAAGTTAACAGGATTTGTCAACTTGCTTTCTTGACAAACTGACATCTTCTGTCAAGAAGGGCGAACCATGGGCAGACAGCAGGCATATCTGGAGGCAGCGACGCGCGTTTTTTCCCGCTATGGCGTGGCAAAGACGACAATGGGGGATATCGCGGCCGAGGCCGGGGTGTCCCGCCAGGCACTGTATGGCGTGTTTCCGACCAAGGACGATTTGCTGGCGGCGTCGATCCAGCATGTGTCGGGGCAGTCGATGGACGAGGTGCAGGACCGCTGGAGCCAGCATTCCGATCTGGGCCGCAAGCTTGACGATCTGTTCGAGCTGACCATCATCCACTACTACGACATGATGCAGCGCGAGCCCGAGACCAAGGACATCGTGGGCGAGGGCAGTGCCGCCACGCAGGCCGCGCTGGCCTGTGTGTGTCTGCGCAAGCGCGACATGATTGCCGAGATGCTGCTGCCCTGGGAGGGGACCATCGCCGCAAGCGGGCAGACGGTCGAGCAGTTTGCCGGGTTCATCGAGATGGCGGCGACGAATTTCAAGCACACGGCGCACAGCCGGGAACATCTGCTGGATATGCTGGCGTCGCTGAAGATTGCGGTTTTATCGGTGGTGGCCGAGGCGCCCGGGGCCAAGTGAGGCCCGGTCGCGCTGCTGCTATTCGCATCGGCCTGGCGCGCCCGAGGGCACCAACCCCGGCTGCCGGGCAAATTCGCGATGGCATCGGGTGGCCCGGGCTGATAGGCGGGCAGCATCAATCCGAGGACGCCATGCCAGACACCGTGATCCCGCCGCTTGCTGTACCGACCCTGCCGATCGCTGGATCTGACCGGGTTTTCCCGGTGCGTCGGGTCTATTGCATCGGGCGCAACTATGCGGCGCATGCGGTCGAGATGGGGCATGACCCGGACCGCGAGCCGCCGTTCTTTTTCCAGAAGAATCCGGACAATCTGGATGTGTCTGGGCGGTTTCCCTATCCCCCCATGTCGCAGGATGTGCACCACGAGATCGAAATGCTGGTCGCGCTGAAGGGCGGCGGACGGGATATCGCGGTCTCGGCCGCGCTGGAGTGTGTGCTGGGCTATGGCGTCTGTCTGGACATGACGCGGCGCGACTTGCAAGGCGCGGCCAAGGCGGCGGGGCGCCCGTGGGAGATCGGAAAGGCGTTCGAACGCTCGGCCCCGGCGGGCCCGCTGCGTTTGGCGACCGAGATCGGGCACCCCGAGGCGGGGCAGATCCGGCTGGACGTGAACGGGGCGCGTCGGCAGGAGGGGGACCTGGCACAGATGATCTGGAAAGTGCCCGAGATGATCGCGATCCTGTCGCAGTATTTCGAACTGGCGGCGGGGGATGTGATCCTGTCGGGAACCCCGGCGGGTGTCGGGCCGGTGGCGCGCGGGGATGTGCTGGTGGGTGCGATCGCGGGGATCGGGGCGTTGCGGGTCGAGGTCGTGTAGGCTCAGGACCCATTCATCTTGCCCCGCTGGTTTGACAGATTTTCTGTCCGACAAGGAACAGGGGCGCGGGAATAGTGGTTCTATTTCAAGGCCCTGTGACGATGCGCGGGCGGAAAATCCGTCAAATCGAAGACGCCAATATCGCATCATCTCAGCGGCTTGAGGCGCTTGAAAATAGATCCACTATTTCCGGCGCGCCCCAAACCCCTGATATATCGCGATTTTGACGCCAGCGGGGCAAGATGAATGGGTTCTGAGCCTATGGGGCCGCGGTTTGCGCGCGGTCGGTGGCCACGTCCCGGACCGCTTCGGCCACCTGCGCCAATTGGTCGGCCAGCGGGCTGGTCCGGCGCCAGATCATGCCGATGGTGCGGGCGGGTTCCGGGGCCGCAAAGCGGGCGACCGACACCGCGGCCGAGCGGGTTTCGATGGCAATCGCCATGTCCGGAATCAGCGTGATCCCCAGCCCGGCGCCGACCATCTGAACCAGCGTCGAGAGAGAACTGCCGTCCAGCCCGTCATGCCCGCGCGGCGGTGAGACATTGCAGAACGCCAGGGCCTGGTCGCGAAAGCAATGCCCCTCTTCCAGCAGCAGCAGGCGGCTGTCCTGTAGACCGGCGGCATCGGGAACCGGCGCGGTTGCCTGATCGGCGGGGCGGATCAGGACGAACCGTTCGGTGAACAGCTGAAATTCGTCAAAGGCGGGTTCCGACACGGGCAGGGCGACGATTGCCGTATCGATCTGGCCGTCCGAGAGTTCGTCGATCAGGCGGTCGGTCAGGGTCTCGCGCACGTGGATGTCGAGGTCGGGATAGGCCGCCGCCATCCGGCGCAGAACCGCGGGCAGCAGATAAGGTGCGACCGTGGGGATCACCCCGATCCGCAACCGGCCCGCCAGTGCGCCGCCCGCGACACGGGCCAGCTCGCCGATCTCGTCCACCTGTTGCAGGATGCTGCGTACCCGGGTCGAGATCGTGTCACCAAATCCGGTCAGCCGCACCTGTCGTCCGCCGCGTTCGAACAGCGCCGCGCCAAGGCTGGTTTCGAGGTCGCGGATCTGCATCGAGAGCGCTGGCTGCGAGATCGCGCAGGCGTCGGCCGCGCGTCCGAAATGGCCGTGGCGGGCCAGCGCCTCGAAATACCGCAACTGTTTCAGGGTCAGATTTTGCATAAGGCAAACTTATCGGAATTATCATGATATTCAACTTATACCAATCGCGAAACTTTGTTAGAAAGGTTCTAAATCCGCCCTACCTGAGTCGCGGTGCGGGGATGGAACGTCGTCAGATGCCTTCCTGATCCAGCGCCAGACAACAGGCATCGGCGGTGCCGGTTTAGACCACGGACAACAGCAACCACCTACCCGACAACGGAGATCGACATGGACGGAAACGACGCCCCGAGCAGCGGCAAATGCCCCGTGATGCACGCAACTTTTGCGGTGCAGTCCAACAAGGACTGGTGGCCGAACCAGTTGAACCTGCGCATCCTGCACCAGAACGGGCCAGAGTCCGACCCGATGGGCGCGGCGTTCAGCTATGCGGATGCGTTCAAAGGTCTGGATTACGAGGCGCTGAAGGCCGATCTGCATGCGCTGATGACCGACAGCCAGGATTGGTGGCCAGCGGACTACGGCCACTATGGCGGTCTGTTCATCCGCATGACCTGGCACAGCGCGGGCACCTATCGCACCGGCGATGGCCGTGGTGGCGGCGGGGCCGGGACGCAGCGGTTTGCGCCGCTGAACAGCTGGCCCGATAACGCCAACCTGGACAAGGCGCGGCGGCTGCTGTGGCCGCTCAAACAGAAATACGGCAACGCCATCTCTTG
>CAYWND010000032.1:0-12477 GCA_964459085.1 uncultured Oceanibium sp.
GAGGTCGCGATCGAGCTGGAGCAATTCCTGGACAGCTGTGGCGATGGCGAGGCCGGGCGGCTGGCGCAGGTTTGTGATTTCGACTGCCATCTGCAGCTTGGCCGCTATCGGCTGTTCCTGGCCGCTGACCTGCCGTTCCTGTCCAGCGCCAGCGGGGTCAGCCGCAACGACTCGCCCCTCTCGCCGCAGGCCGCTCAGGATACCGCACGGATTGGCCTTGAGGTCGTCGAGCGCGGTCTTCGTGTGTTGGCGCGGCAGCAGTCAGGGGGCGGTGATGATGCCGACGCCCAAGAGGCGGGGTATCGCACCTTTGTGCGGCAGCTTGTGGGGCTGAGCGCGCTGAAGATCCAGCTTTACATGTCCACCGGCGACACCTGGTACCAGACCGTGTCCGAGGCGCGCATCCAGCAGCTCGATTTCCTGATTGGTGAAGCGCTGGGCGCATCGTCGGGGATCAGCGACGGTGGATCGCCCAATCTGGCCAAGGCGATGACCAATTACGAGGCCGCGCTGTGGACGCTGATCGAGGTGCAGATGGATGTGCCGGCCGAGTCGACCTATGACGACCTGCGCGCCGATCTTGCCCTGCTGGAAACCGATCTTCAGGCCCGGGTGCGCAGCGTCAAGGCGGGGCACCTGTTCCTGAACGTCGATCCGCTGGCCTTCACCACCATCCCGTTCGAAGAGCTTCAGCAACGGCTGGAGACGACCAAGCGCGACCTGGACGTGATCGAGAACAGCGTCGAATCTATCGTTGAACGCTGGGCCGCGACCCAATTCGGCGAAGCAACCCGCGCGCTGGACGAGGAACGTACGATCCGCAATCAGGAAATCAACCTGATCGCGCATCGTATAGGCAAGCTGGAGCAAGAGGCACAAGTCTTTGCCAACAGCGTCCAGCAAGAGGTGAACGCCGTCGATGCCGAGCGGGACACCTTCGGGTTCCGTCAGCAGATCCGCAATCTCGAGATCCAACTTGCGACCAAACTGGCCGAGTTCGAAAACCAGCGCCGCCAGTTGGAACAGCGGCAGGAGCTGGACCTGATCGTGCTAAGCAAGGAAGCCGAGATCGAGCGGCGCAACGAGCTACGCTGGCTGCTAAGTTTCGAGATGACCCAGATGAACCTGGACCTGCAGATCTCGTCGATCCAGAGCCAGGTCACCGAATACGACCGCCAGACCGCGCGCAATGATAACCAGTTGCAGCAACTGGGCGAACAGCGCCGCATCCTCGAGATCCAGATCGAGAATTCCGAGGCCGCAATCGAACAGGCCCAGGCCACGATCCGGCAGATCGAAACCCGGCGGGGCGATATATTCCTGCAACGCCGCGCGGTTCAGCGCGAAGATGTCTGCCGGATCGAAAGCCAACTGGCCTTTATCGGCGAGGGGCCGGACCAGCCCTTCAGCCCGGTCTTTCCGACCGATGCAGTATGTGACCTGCCCACTCCGGCGTTCACCCGCTCGGACTACGTCGGGCAGATGTGCGGCGCGGATAGCGAACCGGGGCTGCGCCAGAAGATCCTGGACCAGCGGATACAGGCGCGCGCCTTTGTGATGAAATGCGTCGTCGGGGACGCCGATTTCTCGGATCTCGAAACAATGCTGCCCGACAGCAACATCATTTCCACGCCCAACGACCTGCCGTCGGAATTGGCGGATGTGCAGTGCGGGAACTTCGACGCAACCGAGACCGAATTCGCACGCCAGATGTACAACGCGGAAAAGGACCTGCTGGAGAAGAAGGCGGGCGATTTCCAGTCTGCGATTGACCAGATTGACGGGCATATTACCACGATCATCGCCTGGGCCGCTGCCTTTGATGGCACCGTCATCGCGCTGCAAACCGGCCTGGCCATCGCCGAGGCCAGCAGTGCCGCGCTGGCAGCGGTGCCCGAGACCACAGTTGCGGTCGCGGGTCTTGCCAGCGGGACATATGTCAAGGTCGACGTTGCCGCCCCGGCGCGCGAGGCGACCAGTGCCGCGCGGTCGCTTCTGGATGGGGCGATACAGATCGGCAAAGTTACGCAGCAGACCATGATCCAGGTGCAGGCAATGCAGCGCCAACTGGAACGGGTCACGCAGGCCCATCAGCAGATCGACTATGAAACTGCGCTGAAGTCGGTCGCGCTGCACAACACGCATTTCCAGCTTGCGGGCAAGCTTGCCCAGGGCCGCGACGATATCAAGAACCTCGTCCTGCAGAACTCGATTGCTGCAGTGGATTGCCAGAACGATGCGCTGGGGATCGACGAACAGGTGGCGCGGCTGCGGGCGGACCACCGGCGGATCATGGGTTCGATGGATCTGCAATCGTCCGAAAACGATCTGCTGAGTTTCGAGATTGCGACCCAGGAGCGCCAGATCGCCCGGTTCGAGAACGAGATCGAGATCCTGAATGTCGACCTGCAGAAACTGGCCCTCAGCGAGGCCCAGCTGACCGAGGACAACGCGCGGGTCGCGGAACTGGTCGCCGCCGCCCAACAGCGTCTGGCCAGGGTCGAATCGGCGCAGGAAACCGTGCTGGGCCTGGCAGACGAATCCCAGGCGGTCACCAATGTGATCAACGAGTTGCGCGACCGTCAGCAACGCCAGATGCTGGCGCTAAGCGATGCCGAACTGGCCTTTGTCGAACAGCGGATCTCGGCCGAGACTGCCAACACCGAAGTTCTGGTCGGCGAGCTTGAGGGCGCCATCGAGCTGGGCCTCAAAAGCCGCGAGTTGCAGGGTCAAATCCTGGACTTCCAGGGCGAGGTGCTTGCCGATGTCTCCGAGCAGCAGGACGAGTTGACCGAACTGGTCAGTCAGATCGACGACCCGGACACGCGCAAGAACCTGTTCATTGCCAACCAGGAAACTCTGTCCGAACTGCTGAAAGGCATCCCGGAATATATAGTGTCCAAGCGTCGATCGATGCAGACCGCCAACCGGCTATTGCATCTGATGCGGCGGCGTTTCGCCGTGGTTCACGCGCTTACCGGGGATAGCGGCGATTTCCCCGAGATCTATGTCCGCAATGCCACGCAACTGGATGCGCTGGTCGATGACATTGTGAACAAGCGCTTCTTTGACGAACGCCAGATCACCATCGATGTTGCGCAGATCGTGATCCCCGCAAATTCGGGCTTTACCCGCAAACTGGCCCTGACCGAGGCGGTCGAGTTCGAGGTCTCGCCCTTTGCCGCCACCGAAGACGCCATGCGGGAAAGTGGGCACTTTGCGCTGTGGGCCCCGAACAAGTTCCGCGAACGGCGCAACATGACGCTGATCGATATGTTCGTAGGCACCCAGTACCAGTGCACTGGATCGCAATGGAACCGGTTCCTCTTGACCCACCAGGGCAGCGGGTTTGTGTTCCGCCCCTTGACCGAGGGCTCGTCCGAGGTTTCGGCCGAGGTGATGGTCACGCCGGAACGGGTCTGGGAGCAGACGTTCTTTAACCTGGCCGACAGCCAGGCAGACGTGAACCGCATCATCAACTACTGGCTGAACGATCGGTTCCAGGTCCGGGCCTTCCCGCGTCGCAACGGCCCACCGAACGACACCAATTCGATCCTGCCGTATCTGGGCGCGCCCGTGATGGGCACCTACCGGATGGCGTTGCGGCCTTCGGACTGCCCGTTCGATGGCGCGGTCTTCACGTTGTACTTCATCTTCGCGAGTTCGGGCTGATGCGCGCGCTTCTCTGTATAGCTCTACTGATTGCGGCCCCGGCGACCGCCCGGGACATCTTTGTCAACAACCTCGAAGGCTACACGGTCGAGGCCGATATTCTGGCGCCCGGGACTTGCGAAGGGCCGGCCTTTGACAACCCCCTGATCGAAGAATTTGAAAAGGGGATCTGCGAGTTTCACCAGCCGGCGCGCAGCCCCGAGACCACCGCGAGGGCGCTGAACCTGCTGGAACGCGGCCAGACACGCGGCCTGCCACCGGTGCACCAACAACTTGCGTCGTTGCTGGGCGGGTTGGCCCATTGCGCCGAGGCGGATCGCCATCTTCAAACCTACCGCGCGTCGCAAAACCAGGATCTGTTGTCACGCGCCCTGATGTGCCGTGATAGACGTCGCGCCCAGGCTGAACTGAACGCCATCCGCTGGAACCACGCACTGTTCGAATATGCCGAAGGCCTGCCGCCGGAACAGTCGCTGAACGCCCGCCTGACCGAGATGAGTTCTTGCCAGGCAGGGGTCTTGAACGCGGATTTCGACGCGGAATGCGGGCTGCTGAGCGCGTTGTCGGACACCGAGATCGACGCCTTTATCGCCGACGCCGTGGGCGAGGTCGTCACCACCTATTTCACCGGCGTTGAAAGCCCGGTGACCGCGATGTTCGCGCGCAAGCTGGGGCGCGCCGAAGGGGTACTGGAGAGCGCCGGGGCCGGGATCGCGGACATTCGCGCCAAGGCCGGTGATGTGAACCAGGAATTCGAGGCCCTGAATACGGCTTACGAGGCCGCGCGAGATGACAAGATGGCGCCGATCTATGACGCCTACCGCGAGGCGATCCTGCGCGCCACCTCGATCCTGGACGAGTTCCAACGCTGGAGCGGAGGACTGTTCATCAAGCAGGAGGGCACCAACAGCGTGAACCTGCTGCCCAAGATCGCCGAACGCGGGGTCGAGATTGATGAGGAATTGACCCGCGTCCAGGAGTTGGACTTCGCGGCGACGGCAACGGCGTTGCGGGACGACATTGCCCGGCTGGTCGACAGTGCCGAGGGCAATCGCCAGACGGTCGGGGCCCTGTGCCGGATCTATTTCTGCGAACTGACGGCCCAGCGTGCAATGCCCGCGCTGATCCGCGCCTGTCGCCGCCCGGCGCTGGCCGACAATCCTTTGTGTGTCGGCACCGACGGTGCAGCCCTGTCCGGCGTGATCGAGGTCGACTTTGGCGGCCAGCAGTCCACCGGTGTCGCAGCGCTTTGCCAGGCAGCCGGTTTGGACCCGGCCTTCACTGTCCTGAACATGCCACCCCAAACAGCCGCCACCTGCCTGAGCCAGATGCCGTGAAGTGGGCGTTTGGCATATGTGGGCTGCTAATGGCCCAGTCGGTTGCCGCCGCGCCGGGTCTGGCAGTTTACGTGACGGACGCCGACGAGGACGTGTTTGTCGCGCTTTACGGAACCGAAGCGCTGACGCTGGACGGCTGCACGTCCGAAAGCCAAGCGCGTCAAATGCTGCAACTGGATACCGGTGCCGATGTGCTGGCGACGACGCTGGCTGAGTTGGAGCAAAACTTTGCACTGGGCCAACACCCGTCCCTGCCATGTGTCGGCGCGCCGTTTGATGGCGCCTGGCCCGCGACGGCCCCGATCTGGGCCGATCTTGCGGCCTCGGGGCAGTATTTTCTGCGCGCGCCTACGGGATCGGATCTGTTCTATGCACTGCCCTCGCGGTGCGAAGCGCTGAAGGACAGCTTGGCGATCCGCGAGCGCATCCAGCTACCCGGTGTTCTGCAGGGCATGTCCGCGCCTGCCGGTCTGGGCGCGCAACTGGTTCTGGATTGCGGGGACGCGACCGATGCGGGTGACACGGACCCGCCACCGCCGCCTCGGGGCGACACCGGTTGGAGCCTGCACAGCTTCGAGAATTTCGACGAACTGGGCGCCCGGTTTACGATCCTGGTCGCCCGGTTTGCCGCGACGGATGGCACCACGCCCGCGTATCTGCCGATCTGGCGCGTGGACAACGTGCCGGTGGCCGACACGATGCTTGCCGGGGGTGCCGCTGCCGCCGACCTTCAGCAGAGCGTGCTGACGCTGCTGGGGCTGCCGTCCGAGGCAGAGGTCGCGCCGCTGACGGGCGAGGCGGTCATTCCGGTGCGCGGCATGGTGCACGTGGATCTGTGTCTTGCCACCTGCGGCGGGTACATTCATCAGCACGCGGTCTACGCCGATCCGCTGATCGACCTCAGCCTCAGCGACGCGACGGTCGAGGCGTCAGATGCCAGGATCGGGGCGGACGGATCGCAGCAGATCTCGTGGTCAGTGTCTGGCGACCGGTCGGTGGTGTTCGAAGACTGCCCCGCCCTGATCTCGGCTGTGGGTGTTCCGTCAGCCCCGCCCACAGATTGGTCGGACGCGTTGAACGCGGCACTTTCTGCGCCGACCGCGACCGCGGCATTCGCCTGCGAAGCGCCTGCTGACCAGACCTGCCAGCGGGTGTTGACCGACGGCGAGACGCCCACTGCCACGTTGTTCCGCGCCGGTGCGGATTGCCCGGGCGCGCAGCACCTTCGCGTGGCGGTCCCGGCTGCAACGACCTTTGCCGCGCCGATCGACCTGATCGGGACAGGGTTCGAGACGATCACGATCGCGCCGATCGAGGGTGCGGAAGAGGCCGTGCTGACCGTGGCCGCGGGGCGCCCTTCGGACGGGCAGGCGCCTTGTATCCAGGATACCTCTCAGGCGCTGATCTTTGCCGATGGGCTGAAACGGCTGGTCCTTAGGGATATCACGCTGCGCCGCGCTAACGGGGGCACCGGTCAGGCCAATGGTATCATCGCACAGAACTCGACGGTGACGCTGGCAGGTGGAACCCTTGGCACCGTGGTCGAAGGGACGGCGGAACTGGAACGCGGCCTGACCGTCTGTCAGGGCCAGTTGTACCTGCACGGTGCGACCATCGCCGCCACCGAACTGGGCCTTCAGACAGTTGCCGCGCAGGTGTCCATGGTCGCCTCGGGCGATGCGCCCGCGCGGGTACAGCGGGCACGGTTCGGTGCACTCCTGCGTTCGGGCAGCCGGTTGGTGGCGCAGCAGGCCGAACTGTCTGCCCACACACCCATTCTGCTGCGCGGTGGCAGGGCCGAGGGCCGCAACGTTTCCTTTGCGCCGCCGTCGGGCACGGGCAGTACTGCGATCCTTCTGGAGCGTGCGGCCAGCGCCGAATTTGCGCTGTCGATCGTGCGCGACTTTGGCTGCGTCGCCAGCTTTGCCGATACCGCGTCCGAGGCGGTTTTCATTCTTCCCGGCAATGACCTTGCCGGGGACAACACCCGGTTGGCCTGCGGAACAGGCCGGTTCAGCCTGCTGGAATAACCGGAAACGGTTGGGGGAATTTGACATGATGCGTTTTCTGTCCGTGATCCTGGCGTCGGCCATCGCCGCTCTTGGCGCAGTCCAGGCCGGTGCCCAGGACAACAAGATCGTCCTGTTCGAGGACCCGGCGCTGGACGCGGCCCGGTTGAACTACCCCCTGCTGATCTCGCAAGAGCGTGGCTACCGGATCCTGTGCCGCAGTCAGGCCGAGGAAGAGGCGATGATCCGCGGCCTGGGCCTGTTGTCCGCGCCATCTCAGATCTTGGATGCCGTGGATCCCGAGGTCATCAGTGCCGATCCGGCTGCGAACCCGTTTCTTTGCCCGGCCGGTCCCGACTATGACATCAAGGTATTTGCCGCGGATGGCGACGACGGTCTGACCCACTATTTCCAGTTTCCCGACGCCATCGGGTCGACCGCCTATACCGACCGGATCTACATTCCGGGCTGTACCGAACTGGTAGATGCCCTGAACATCGACCTTGGGGCAGCGACCGCTGCGGATCCGACGCCATTCTTCACCGGCAAGATCCACACCATCGCTTGTCTGAACGGAACCGATGTCGAGGTTGCGCCGGACAGTTTTGCCGACTGGTGCGTCAAGGGTGACCGAACGGCCGAACAGACAAGCGCGGTCATGGCTTTGCTGGACATCACGCCTGTCGGAATTTCCGCGCTGGACAATCCGTCGGCTTGTGCTTCGGCAAGTGATTTCCTGAACAGCATCTCGGTGATCGACATCTCTGGCAAGGGTGTTACGTCGCTGGAACCGATAGAGGTGCTGCCACACCTGACGCGGCTATCCGCCGCGAACAACCAAATCTCGGACCTTTCGCCGCTTCAGGGACTGACCGCGCTTACAGTGCTGGACATGTCCGACAATGACGTACAGAGCACCGCGGCCCTGGCACCACTGATCAGTCTCAGCCAACTCGATCTTGGCGGAAACCAGATTGAGGATATCCGCGCACTTTCCGCGCTGAACGCCCTGACCAGCCTGACCCTGGATGGCAACCGGATAGGTGATCTGTCGCCGCTACAGTTTCTGGCCACGCTTATCGACCTGTCCCTGGCCGCTAATGGCTTGACCGGAGAGATGATCGAGCCCTTGACCGCGCTGGCCGTTCTGACCTCGCTGAACCTGGCCGACAACAACATCGAAACGTTCGAGCATCTCGGGGCGTTTTCCAGCACCGTCGAGATAGACTTGTCGGGCAATCCCATCACGAATGGTGGGCCCGCCACGTTCCTGGACCTCTGTATCTTGAACCGGGACGAGGCAACGCCCTTCGGGCAGACCGTCCGCGCTATTGTCGAGCTGAAGGGCGGCGGCACCTGTGGTACCGTAAATGACGCGCTTCTTGCTGATGCGTCGCTGGACCTGTCTACCAAGGTGATCAGCGATGTCGCGCCGCTCAGCGTTCTTACGCACCTGACGACCCTTAACCTGGCCGACAATGCGATCACCGACATCTCGCCGCTGGCGGGGCTGTTGAACCTGCGAAATCTGAACCTGGCAAACAACAGCATCGTTGATATTCGCCCCGCGGGCCCACTGGTGAATCTCACCAGTTTTGATGCCAGCGGCAATCCGATCGCACTGGACGACTTTTTGTCGGGCTGCCTGATGCGCAACCACGCAGACACGCTTAGCCCGCCGCAGACAGCCGAGGTCAACGCGCTGCTGACGGTTAGCGGAGAGACGACCTGCCACGATGCGCACGCACGATTGCGTCAAACCCAGTTCGTCGACGCGCGGAACGCCTCGCTGACCAGCCTGGACTACTTTGCAGTCCTGGAGAACGTCCGGACGCTGGACCTGTCCGACAACCAACTGACGAACGTGTCCGCATTGTCCGGTCTTTCGGCGCTTCGTACACTACGTGTCGTGAACAACCAGATTGCCTCGTTCACTACCGTTGCCGCTTTGCGCGGGCTGGAATCCCTGTCGATAGACCAGAATCCGCTGCCCAACCTGAACGGCGTCGCCAATCTTACAAAGCTCCGCAGGATATTCCTGTCCAACACCGGTGTCCGGCGGGTCGAGCCGCTGGCGTCGGTGCAGACCCTCGAAGATGCGGGTCTTCGGAACCTGAACCTGATCTTCACGAACCTGCGCGCCTATTGTCTGGTGCATCGCTTTGACTCGGTCGCCCTGGGCCAGGAACGGGCCTTCATGGCCGCGATCGAAACTGTCGCCGGCGCGGCGAATGTCGATGTGTCCGATTGCAACGCGATCGAAGATTGGGCCCAGGATCTGGAGGTTCTGAACCTCAACAAGAAGGGGATCAGCTCGGTCAAGCCGATCGTGTTCTTTGCCGATCTCAAGGAACTGCACCTGTTCGACAACCAGATCTCGGATTCCGGGCCGATCCAGTTGCTCAACAATCTGGAAAAGCTCAGCCTGAACAAGAACAGGATCGGCACAGCGCCAAGGCTGCGGTCCACCGGGATCAAGCAGCTCTATCTTGGCGACAACCGGATCGTTTCGATCAACAACCTGTCGAACCTTACGCAGCTTCAGTCGCTGAACCTTAGGAACAACCGCATCACCGATCCGGCGACGGTCAATGGATTGACTTCGTTGACGTTCCTGGATTTGCGGGACAATCGAATTGCAGAGATCCAGAAGGCGACCGCGATCCTCAGCCGCGATCCGTATCTGAAGGGCAATCCGGTCTGCCTGTTCATGATCCATCTACCCGCGCTGAACAATGCATGCCGCCGCGAACCGCCGCTGCTGGTCTTCCCGGTTGGCACGGTCCTGGACCTGAACGTCGCAGTCGAGCGCCGGACCATCGAAGAGGTGTGCCCCCAAGGCAGGTGCGCCGACATCACGATCCGTCCCGGTCTGTTCGGACCGGTCTCGCCATAATCAAAAAAACGAGGGTTACTGTCATGAAAAAGATCATCTCTCTTGCCGCCTTCGTCATCGCGTCCGCCGCGACGTTTGGATCCCAGCCGCTGGCACAGGACAAATCCGCAAGCTCGGTGGTGCAATTGCCTTCGGCTGGCGGGACTGTCACCCGCGAGGAGGGCAGCTTTTCGCTGAACAGCAACACCGGGTCGGCCAACTTCCAGCTGCCTCTGCCTGAACTGCGGGGTCGGGGGCGGTTCAATCCGACCATGGCGCTGACCTACAACCAGTTTGCCGGGGACAGCGGCGGCGGTCTTGGGGTCGGCTGGGGGTTCTCTGTCCCATCGATCATGGTCAATGACGATCTGGGGACGGCTATTCCCGGCACGCGGCCCGACGGCGACTTTTTCTCGCGCCTCAGCTATCGCGGCGCACGTCTTGTGTTCTTGGGCGAAGAAGGCGGCCTTTGGCGCTATCGCCCCGAGTTTTCCGAGGACGCGACCGAGATCCTGTATCACCCGGACCCCTTCGAGGTGTTGACGCTGGGGCCGACTGGCGAGGATGTGATCGTTCCGGTTTCCAGCGGCTTCGAGGTGCGCCAGCCAGATGGCTCGCGGATGATATTCAGTGGCGATCCAGCCGTTGCCGAAGGGCGGTTCGGGGTTGATAACCCGTACGTCACGCGGTGGCCGCTGGTCATGCACCTGAATGCGAACCGCGATGTGGTACACTACGACTACGAACGGCACGGCGGTCGCAGCTACCTGACCAACGTCAGCTTTGCGGGCGGGCGCAGCCAGTATTCGTTCGATCTGATCGATACGCGATCCAGCCTGCACAGCCACATGACGGGCACGCTGCAGCAGAATGCCAAGCTCTACGGTCTGGTCACGGCGACGTTTGACGACACGGTCTATGGCACATGGTGTTTCGGCTATATCGGCCGGTCACTGGATGACAACACCCAGTTTCAGGTTCGCGCTCACGAACAGTGTCGCGAAAAGGCCGAAGCCGACCTGGCCCAGGCAGTCGATCCCCGGTCCGTATCCGTGCTCGACCAGATGCGAATCCTTTATCGCTATGGCGAGGCCGAGGGCGGCACGCTGACCGACGACACCCTGTCGCTGCCCAGCATCCAATTCGACTACTCCTCGTGGACCGCGGCTGAGTTGGCGGAACGCGACATCGTGTTCGAGGCGCCGAACATGGCCTTTGCGGGGGATATCCCGCCGATCAATTTCGAACTTGCGGATCTGAACATGGATGCGCTGGTCGATATCATTCGCACCTCCAGCGACGGCGCGTCTGTGTTCCTGGGCGAGGGCGAGCTGTCGGACGCATTCGAAGACCAGACCGATCTGACGCTCAGCCGTACCAGTGCGGGTATCCTGCGCGAGGTGGCGCCGCGTCTGGCCGACAACGCCTTCCACTTTGCCGACATCCTGGGCGACAGCTATGTGGATATCATCGAGCTCGAAGACGGCCTGATGCACATCTACAATGGGCAGGCAAACGGCGAGTTTCCGTATCTGGGCCGCTCGATCCCGCTGCCCGGCATCTCGCCCACTACTTTCGCAGAAGGCAACGGCCGGTTCCAGGATCTCAATGCTGACGGCCTGTCCGACATCATCACCACCCGGCTGAATGCCGATGGCCGGACCGAGTGGCAGATCTTTCTGAACCTGACCCGGCGCCAGGACGATGGCGGGCATCTGGTCAATTTCGGTGCGCTGTCCAAGGCGTTCCCGTTCGCGGAGCAGGATGCTGGAATGCTGCGCCGCCGCAACACGCGGATGACCGACATCAACGGCGACAGGCTGCCGGACTTCATCGTGATCCGGCCCACCGACCAGGGGTTCTGCCTGTACGAAAACCAGGGCAACATCTTTGATCAGGCGCCCGGCACGCTGCTGTTCGGCGACCCCGAGGCCAACGATCCGATCTGCGGGCAGGGTACGTTCTCGCGCATCGCAGGCATGCAGCCAACGGACAATCTGCAGACCATGTGGTACGTCGACGCCAATGGCGACGGGATCATGGATTTTGCATCCATGGGCAACCGGACCGACCAGCTGCGCCTGTGGCTTGGCTTTGGCGACGGGACGTTCCTGTCCTCGCCGCTGGATATTGACCTGAACCTGCGGGTGCAGGTCGGCACTCAGTCCCAGACCTTCCGGTCGCGCGTGTCGGACATCGACGCGGACGGCCAGGCCGAGATCGTGGTCTTCCAGAAGCC
This sequence comes from uncultured Oceanibium sp., assembly GCA_964459085.1. Taxonomy (GTDB): domain Bacteria; phylum Pseudomonadota; class Alphaproteobacteria; order Rhodobacterales; family Rhodobacteraceae; genus Halovulum. The sequence continues at coordinate 12,133 of CAYWND010000032.1, forward strand.
CTCGGGTCAGGATGTCCGCGCTGTCGTGGTAATGGACTTCAACCGTACGGCGACGATGCAACTGGCCAAGGCCAACCTGCTGACCACGGTCGATTTTGAATCCGGACGCCGGCACGACATCCGCTATGCGACCTCGATCGACGAGATGCTGCGCGACCGCGCCAACGGGCGGCCGACGCGCAACCTGCACTTCCCGGTCGTGATCGCCAAGTCGATGGTCACATCCGAGGGCGTTCCGGGCCAGGAACGCGACGATGTGCAGACGCAGGAGTACTATTTCCACAACCCGTTCTATGACGTGATCAACGGCCGCTTCATCGGTTTTGCCGAGGTCGAGCAGGTCAC
>CAYWND010000033.1:0-12342 GCA_964459085.1 uncultured Oceanibium sp.
GTCCTGGCCGGTTGTGAACTGTATGCCCATGAAATCGTCCAGATCCAGCGTGGGCGAGGTGGTCGCCGCCCAGTCACCCGCCATCATGTCGGTCAGCGGATACGCCAGTTGCAGGCGCGAGTGCGTCCCGATCAGGTCGCTGTCGTTGACATAGCCGTCATACAGGTTCCGACCGGTCTGCATCTGGGTCTGAACCGCCTGCACGACCTCGCCTTCGCCGAGGATCTGGTGGTTGACCTTGATGCCGGTGATTTCCTCGAACGCCTTGGTCAGGACCTCGGACTCGTAGCTGTGGGTCGGGATGCCTTCCGACAGCACGTTGATCTCCATGCCCGAGAACGGCGCGGCGGCGTCGATGAACCATTTCATCTCGGCCATTTGATCGTCTTTCGACAGGGTCGACGGCTGGAATTCGTCGTCAATCCAGCGCTGCGCAGCGGCTTCGTCCGCCAATGCACTGGTGTGCCCCGCTATGACGGCGCAAGCCGCCACGGCGGAGAGTAGATACGTCCGCATCTGATCCTCCCTAGTGGTTTGGTCTGTTCGTTGTCAGACCCCCAAAGCCTGATGCGAGACGGGGCAATTTGTCAAACTAAAAAATTAGTAAGTGGCGGTTTCCCTAATAAAACAGCTAGGCGCAACGCTTGGGAAAGTCTGTCAGAGCTTTGGTCAAACCTAGGAAAATAAAAGAAAATCCTGTGGACACTTCGACGGCGTGATACAGCCGCCAAAAGCAAGGCCGAGATCGCGGGTCCTTGGTGTTTTGCGGGGTATCGGGCGCCTGGATCGGGCTGGGGGAGGTGATCTTCACACTCTGGATATCCCGTTTGCCGAACCGTCGGCAGGCTGTGGCATGCACAAGGAAGCTGGGATAGAACGCATCTGAAATGGACGCAGAACCCTCATCAATCACGCTTACACAACGGTTGGCCAAACTGGCCGGCGAACGGCGGCCAGCGCTGGTCAGCCGTGACGTGACACTGTCTTACGACGCGTTGACTACGATGGCTGGACAGACAGCGGAGTTGTTGTCGCGAGAGGGGATACGGCCGGGTGATCGCGTTGGACTGGCTTCCCGGGATGGTATCGAGACCATCCTGGCCATGTTCGGCATCTGGTCATTGGGGGCCTGCGCGGTGCCGCTGGATTTTCGGTCGACACCGGCGCAGCGCGGCGAGCGTGTGGCAGAGTTCGGTTTGGCTGCGGTCGTTGCGGACAGGGCTTCGGCCGGGGGGGCATATGCTGAAATCCTGGTGGACGACGACTGGCGCGCCCGGCGTCAGCGTGCGGGCGGCCTGCCGCCCGCGGAGGTTGGGCGTGACGCGCCTGCGCTGATCTCGCTGACCTCGGGCACGGGCGGGGCCGCGCAGGGGATCGTGATGGACCACGACCGGCTGGCGCGGCGGTTGGTCCAGGGACATCAGTTTCGAGACCGGGACCGGGACCGGGACCGGGAAACCCGGTTTCTGTCGGCCATTCCGCTGTCCTATTCCGCATCGCGCAACCATCTGCTGGCGGTACTGCTGTCGGGCGGCACGGTCCATTTCCACCCGCCGCTGTTCCGGGCCCAGGATCTTGCCGAGACAATCCTGCGGGACCGGATCACCGACACCTTCATTGTACCGACGATCGCGCGGGGCCTGCTGGATCTTGCAGGAACATGCGGCGCGCCGCTGTTTCCCGACATGCGGCGCCTGTCCGTGGGCGGGGCCAGTCTGGAGCCGGAGGAAAAGGTGGCGGTGCAAGCGCGTGTCTCGGCCGGATTTTGCGAGCGCTATTCCTCGTCGCTGACCGGGAACATCAGCACGCTGATGGGCGAGGATGTCGTGCGGTATCCCGACAGCGCGGGCCGTGTTCTGACCGGTGTCACGGTCGAGATCGAGGGGCCGGATGGACATGCCGTGCGGCCAGGCCAGCAAGGGCTGATCCGGGTCCGATCGCCGATGACGGCCAACGGGTTCACATCTGGTTCGGGGCGCGACGGGTCCGACCGATTGCGCGATGGCTGGGCCTATCCTGGCGACATTGGCCGTCTGGATGCGGACGGCGCCTTGTACGTGCTTGGCCGACAGGGCGACATGATCCTGCGCGGAGGTGCCACGATCTACCCGGCCGAGGTCGAGAGGGCGCTGGCGGACGTGACCGGGGTGCGCGAGATCGCAGTCACCGGGTTCAGCGATCCTATGATGGGGCAGGAGATCGCGGCGTTTTACGTGGCAGATGACGATGGTGTCGACCAGGCGTTGCGTCAGGCGGGGCTGCAGCGGCTGCCGTCGGACCGGCGGCCGCGAGTCTATCGCCGTCTCGACCGTCTGCCGCGTAATGCGAACGGGAAAGTGGTGCGGTCCAGCCTTCGTGCCATGGCAGAAGGGGACGACAGCTGAGGTCGCTGTCTTGGAAATGCTGTGATAGGGTCCGTCGACCTGTGACCTAGAACGGCCCATGACCACGCTTGATGCCACAGATGACCGGACACTGCCACGCGAAGGCATCGGCCTGGCATGTGCCTATGTCGCTCCGGATCAGGGGCTAGAGGCCGGAATTGCCGAGGTGTTCTCGTCGGTTCTGCGGGTGGCACCGGTCGGGCGGGACGACGATTTCTTTGACCTAGGCGGCGACTCGCTGGCTGCCGAGCAGATCGCGATGGCGCTGAAGGCGCGGCTGGATGTCGATCTGCCGCTGTCCGCACTTTTTGATCACACAACCCCCGGGGAATTGGCAGGCTGGATCAGTGGAACCACCGACGCTGGTCCTGCGGTTCCGGTGTTCATGGTCCATGCCCGGCACGGATATGTCTTTCCCGATCAGTCCTTCCTGGCGGCGCTGCCTTCGCACATCCAGCTTGAGACGCTGGAGTTGCCGGGGCTGCTGGGTGGCCCGACCACGCCAGGGGGAATCGAAGGTCTTGCCAAACTCTATGCCGATCGGATCGAGGAGCGGTGGCCCGAGGGTCCGGTGAGGCTGGCCAGTTTTTGCACAGGCTGGTTGGTTGTAACCGAACTGGTCCGGCAACTCGACCTACGCGGCAGGCGACCGGACCGTGTGGTGCTGCTGGATCCGGATGTGCCGGGTAACCACTATGGCCGGTTTCGCGAAGAGATCCAGGGGCAGCGCCGAAAGCGCACCTTGCGCAGCGTCGCACGCCAGATCATCGGCCTGCGGCCCTTCGACGGCAGCTGGAAAGCCGAGTTCGATGATCCGGTGCTCTACTGGCACAAGGCGGCGCGCTGGTGGCTGCTGGGGGTTTTCAGGCTGCCCGGCAACAACGGATTGCACCATCGGGTGCGCAAGCGAGGGTTCCGGTACTGGCCGGTTGCCAGGCTGTTGGCCGCCTATCGCCACTTCTGGCCCGAACCCTGCCCGGTCCCGGCCCATATCATCGCCTCGCGCGATTACCTGCCCCATTTGGAGGGGGTGTCGGAATACTGGAATTGGGCGCTGCCGGGCCATACGCTGGAGGTGGTGGCGGATCGGCACCAGGACCTGAATGGCGCGCAGGGTGCGATTGCCGGTGCTGCACTGGCAGCCGCCGTTACAGCAGATCCCACGGCAACGGCAGGGCAGGGCGTGGCCACGCAACCCGGATCGCAAGCGTGAAGATCAGATAGGTTGCCAATGCGGTGAGGGCTGCGGTGATCAGCGCGGTCCGACGCTTCAGTCCGCCCTGCAGAGTCATGACCGTATAGACCAATATCAGAACGCTGATCGAGGGGCCGATCAGGTACAGTCCGGCACCCAGTCCCGTGACGCAAGTCAGAACCTGCAATTGCCGGGAAACGGGCGTGGGCGCGGGGCCGTCCCTGGCACCGCTGTCCGCGTGTGCGCGCAGCGCCATCGGCAGAATGGCGAGGCAACTGGCCAGAAGGCCAGCAGCAGCAATCCGGGGAAAGATCGCCGCCTCGAACGGCAGCCATAGCGACGAGATCAGGATGGCGACCGCGGCAAACGACAGGGGCAGGGCCAGCCCAAGATCCAAGCGGCGCGCAGCGGCGGCTGGTGGGCCGCCAGTCCGCGAGCGCCGCGTCAAGCGCAGGGCCAGACCTGCCAGCACCGCAAGACTAACAGCGATCATCAGGGGCCGTGTCACCAGTCCCCAGCCGTGGATCTGGTACGAGACGAAAAAGTACCCTTCCAGATACGGCCCCAGCACAAAACCCAGCGCCAGGGCGGGGCGTGACCAGTCGAGGGATTTCATGACCATGCCCAGCGCGCCAAAGGCCAGCAGGATCACCAGATCCCCCATCGAGGCCGAGGTTCGGAAAGCCCCCAAGACCACAAAGCACAAAGCCACTGGTACCAGCGCGGCCCCCGGCGCACGCGCGATCCTTGCCAGTTGGCCAGTCAGCGCCAGGCAGATACCCGCGCCCACGACATTGGCCAGGGCGATGCAGATCACCATGGTCAGGGCGACGGATGCATTCTCGGTCAGCATGCCGGGGCCAGGCGTCAGGCCCTGAATGATCAGTGCACCCAGCAGGATGGACATCGACGCGCTGCCCGGCAGGCCCAGCGCCACCGTGGGGACCAGCGTCCCGCCCTCGGTCGCGTTGGCGGCACTTTCCGGGCCGATCACACCGCGCACGTTGCCCTTGCCAAACGCGGGCCCGCCGCGCCGGTCGCGGGTGCTTAGCCCATAGACAATCCAGCCGATCACCGACAGACCGAGGCCGGGTAGGGCGCCCAGAGCGGCCCCGGCCCCGCTGCACCTCAGGATCAGGGGCCAATTCGCGACCGCATCACGCAACCCGGCACGCATGTCCTGCGCTGTGACATCTGTGTCCGTTCCCGGCCGCTCGATCCCGCCGCGAGACAGGACCGCCGCCAGTTCGGGTAGACCGAAAAGCCCTAGGAACACCACCGCCAGAGGAAGTCCGTCCCAAAGGTAGATCTGGCCGAAGGTCCAGCGCTGGCTGGCGGTCTGATCTTCGAGGCCTACGAAAGACAGCGCGACGCCGGTGCAGGCCGCAGCGATCCCGGCCAGCGGGTTGCGGCCGGTCAGCAGGGCCACCGCCGACAAACCCAGCACCCCCACGGCCAGGAAATCGGGCGTGCGCAAGGCCAACACGACGGGGCCGAGCACAGGGATCGAAACCGCCAGCACTGCGGCGCCGAATAGGCCCCCGGCCAGGGCTGCGGCATAGGCCGCGCCCAGCGCGCGCCCGGCCTCGCCATTCTTGGCCATCTCGTGCCCGTCCAGCACCGTGGGCATTGCACCTGCCGTCCCCGGCACGCCCAGCAGAACGGCCGAAATCGTGTCCGAGATCGTCGTGCTGGACGCCATGCCCAACAAGAGCGCCACGGCAGAAAACGGATCCAGCGTGTAGGTGAACGGCACCAGCAGGGCCATACCGAAGATGCCACCAAGGCCCGGGATGACGCCGATTGACAGCCCGATCAGAACACCCAGGACCAAAAGGCCCAGTCGCAGGGGGTCTGCGACCTCGGCACCTGCGGCCAGCAGCGCCTCCATCGGGTGCGGCCGCCTGCTCGGGCTACTGAACCAGGTCGCGCGCGCGGCTGCGGGCCTGGGCCGAGCTTTGCGCGACACGATCCACAATCTGGGCGACCTGGTCGCCGGGCGTGGGGTCGATGATCAACTGCTGCGCCGCAGCCTCGGCCAGAAACTCGGGATCGGTTACCAGCGCCTGGAACGCGGCGCGGTAGGCCGCCAACACATCGTCTGGGGTGTCTGCGGGCAGGACAAGGGGCCGGTCGACCTGCAGTGACGAGGCGACGATCGCCAGCGCCTCGCGGTCGATCGGATCGGTCAGCTGGTCAAGGATCGAGGGGATCTCCTTGGTCGCCTCGGGGACCTCCAATGCGATCTGCAAAACGACATCAAACAGGTCGGGATCCATGCGCGACGTATACGCCGACAGCGACGTGCCGCAGCGGCCCTGGATTTCGCCCCGCAGGATGGCCGCGTTGATGTCGGCGCCGCCGTCAAACCCGGCAACGATGCGATAGTTTGCGTCCAGCAGCTTTTTGACGGCAGCGGCGAAGATATAGGTGTGGCTGGACTTGCCAGTGGCGCCGAGGATGATGTCGGATTTCGCGAGATCTTCGATCCCCGAGATGCCGGATTTCGTCGAAACCACGCACAGCGATGGTTGCGTTGCCAGTGCGCCGACCCAGCGAAACCCCGCGACGTCCAGATCCTCGGCCTTGGCGTCCAGGATCGGTGCAGTTGCCATCGAGGCGTTGATCATGCCGATCACCGTCCCGTCTCCGGGCTCGGACCCCAGCAGCATGCGGGCCAGTTTCATGCTGCCGGCCCCCGGAACGTTCTGAACGATCACGTCAGGGTTGCCGTCGAGATGTCTGGGAAGATGCCGCGCAACCAGCCGAGCGTAGGCGTCATAAGTCCCCCCGGCGGAATACCCGACCTTTATCGCAACGGTATCAGCGTGTGCGATGTGCGCCAGCAGGACAAGTGGAACACACACCAGGGTTCTTAGTCCAAAACATGCCCTTGTCAGCCCGATCATTCCCGTTAGCCCCCTTGAAAGCGATGAACTTTTCCCCCGCGCAGCATGCGCGCAGGAAGCAGAAGACTGGATTTTTCTTGCATGATCAAGCCGGATAGCTTGCGCCGAACGGAACGTCGGCACACCAGCAGACTGTTTGGTTCACAAGATACAGTCGTCTCAATCGTCCGCAGGACCGGAGTCAGGTTTTGACCCTGGACTGCCCTGGTCTGGCTTTAGGGCCTGCTGGCGTTCGAGTTGCTGCAATCGCCTTTCCAGTACATGCATTCGCGCCAGGACGCTGTTCCGACTGTTCGCGATATCCTCGCAATAGAATTCCAGGTGCCGGACCTGCCGCGTCAGGTCTTCGACCTCGGCTTCCAGTTTTGACGGCCGATGCACCGCGTGTGTCGGCGCAGGCGTTTCGGGGCTGGATGGAGCTGGCGGAGCCAGACCGCCGCCCGTCCTTCGGGTTGCCGAGGCGACAGCGCCCAAAACGATGAGCGATACCGGCAAGAGCAGGATCAGGACCGTGGCAGGCGGCAAGGTAGAAAGACGCTCGATCAAGATACTTGCGGCCCTTGTTGTTCGGACGTGCGACGGGTGTTGTCGACCGTCGCACGTCCGCCCCTCGCGCCAAGGCGCAAAGTCCCGTTTCCCCCATTTCGAACGTCGTCGCCGGGACCTCGGTTGCGACTGACGGTCGTCGCCTGGCCAAGGCGGCCTGCCATCTTTGGGCCGCCCGGAAAGGCAATCAGGTGACTTAAAAACAAGGCCCGCTGCAGGCCGGATACTCGTTACATCGACCATACTAGAGCGTGTCGGCGCCGGGACATATCGGGGCGATTGCCTAGGTATATCTACCTATTCGCTACAAGGGGGTTGCCAATTAGGCTAGAACGCACGCACACGGGTGGGGCATGTAGACGTTCCAGGCATTACCAGAAGACCTCTGTCCATGCCCCGGACAGGCGGGAAGTGAGTGAGCTTTGCCATGAAGTTGCCCTTGAGCCTAGTATTGGCCGTCGCGCTTGCGGGACTTCAGTTCATTGCGATCACTGCGGTTGTAACGTCGTCTTACGTCACCTCCGAGCGGGCACTGCTGTCCCATGCGCGCACATTGCTAAGTGATGTGGCCGCGAACACCATTGAACACTCACGCGGGTTCCTGAATCCGGGAAAGGCCGCAGCCGAGTTGGCCACCCGACTGGCCGAGAACGGGATCATCGCGCGCGATAACCCCCCGGTCCTGGAAAAGTTGCTGTTCCAGCAGCTTCGGCTGACCCCTCAGTTTTCCGGGATCTACTACGGCGACAGGCTGGGGAACTTTGTGTATGTGATGCGGTCCGAGGGGCCCGGCCCGTTTCGATCCAAGGTTATCGTCAATACGCCGGAAAACCGCGAGGTCCGGCTGGTCTGGCGCGATGACGACTATCGGCTGGTCTCGGCGAGATCGGATCCGACAGATACCTACGACCCCCGATCCCGGCCCTGGTTTCAGTCCGCGCAAGAGCGGGTAGAGACCATTTGGACGGACCCTTACGTTTTCTACTCGTCCCAGAAACCCGGGATTACGGTCGCGTCCCCGGTCGTGGCGCAGGATGGGACCTTGCTGGGCGTGGTGGGTGTGGACATCGAGATCGACTCGATTTCCGACTTTCTGTCAGGGCTCAGGATTGGCGCCCACGGGATCGCCCTGATCTTGAACCGGAATGGGGACATCATCGCCCACCCCGACAAGGACCTTGTCATCACCGAACGGGGTGATGGCACCTTCGGGTTCAACACCATGCAGACCATTGACGATCCGGTGGTGCGGGCCGCTTTTGGCGAACTGGGGGACGGCGAGAGCATTTCCGTGGTCCGCGAGACACCGGCCAAATTTGCGCATGACGGCGCAGGATATCTGGCGACCGCCGCGCCGCAGATCAGCGCGCTATTGCCCTGGACCATCGTCGTCATCGCCCCTGAAGAGGACTTCGTGGGCAGTATCCGGCACAATCGAACACTGAATACGGGCCTTGCCATTTTGGTTGCAGCGCTGACGGCTGCCGTCGGCCTGGCAATCGCTGCGGCGATCAGCCGACCAATCAAATCCCTGGCCGAGCAGGCGACGCGCATCTCGCGCGGCGAATATCAACGCATGAACGATCCGCCGATGCGGTTTATGGAAATCGAAAAAGCCAACGAAACGCTGTTGCGCGAAGCTGACCGGCGTCGGCGGCTGGAAGACAAGTACACGTTGATGTTTGACCGGGGCCGTCGCGGCATGGCTGAAGTCAGCCCACGTTCCGGCCGGTTCAAACGGGTCAATCAGCGGTTCGCCGAGATCGTCGGGCAGGACCCGGCCGATCTGCTGGACACAACGGTCGCTGCGTTGTTCGATCTGGAGAGCCCCGGTGGCAATGATGCGGACGGGGTCGGTGACAGCCCCGCCCTGGGCGATGGCATTCCGCGCGAGCGCACATTCAAACGGCGCGACGGCGAACAGATCTGGATTTCAGTCAACTCCATGGTTCTGAGTGAAGACGATGGCGAGCCGCATCACGCGGTGCTGATCATCGACGACATCACCAAGCGCAAGGCCGCCGAGGAACAAACGCGCAAGCTGAACCGCGACCTGGCCCACCGGGCACGCGTCGATACGATGGGCTTGATGGCGGCCGGTCTGGCACACGAGTTGAATCAGCCGCTGACGTCGATCACGCAGAATGCGGACTCGGCCCTGATGATGCTAAAGCGATCGCCCGAAGTCCCCACGGACCTGTCCGAGGTTGTCGCGGATATCGATGCCGAGGCGCACCGCGCGGCCGAGATAGTGCGGGCCCTGCGCGGGTTCCTGCAAAAGGACGAGGGTGCGGCGACCGTGTTTGATCTGGCCGAACTGACCGAGCAGACGATCGCGCTGGTCGCGGCCGAAACCCGCGACCTGGGCATTCGCGTCGGCATCGACATCCGGGATCGGCCGCAACTGGAAGGATCCCGAACGCAGATCGCCCAGGTTCTGGTCAATCTGTTGAGAAATGCAATCGAGGCGCTTGCCACCGTCTCGCACCCCCGTCCGCAGATCACTGTCAGTGCGTCTGTTGTCGGCGATCAGGTGCGCATTCTGGTCAGTGACAACGGCCCCGGGATCGACCCAAGCAAGGATCCGTTCGAGATGTTCGAAACCACCAAGGCAACCGGGATGGGCATGGGGCTGTCGATCTCGCGCACCATCGTCGAACAGCATGGCGGCGACCTGCAGGCCGAGCCCAGTCCCCAGGGGGGCCGGTTCCACATCACCTTGCCACGGGGCGGTCAATGACGGCGCCGGGGGGGACGATTTTCATCGTCGATGATGATGCCAGCATCCGCGGGGCGTTGTCGCGTGCGCTGACTTTGCGTGGATTTGCCGTACAGACCTTTGAATCCGCCGAAGAGTTCCTGGCCAATTACGCACCGGAAGATGCCGGATGCCTGGTCCTGGACTATGGCATGCCGCGGGTGTCGGGGTTGGATCTGCAGGATCGGTTGAACGAGATCGGGTATCGCATCCCGATCATCTTCATCTCGGGCCATGGCGGGGTGCCTGAAACCGTCCGCGCGATGCGCAGCGGTGCAGTGGACTTTCTGGAAAAGCCGTTTCGCCAAGAAGTGCTGATCGAGCGCATCCAGGCCGCGTTAGAGATCGACGCCACAACCCGGCGGGACGACACGCAGCATGCCGAGGCGCGCCGGCGTTTGGCCAATCTGACCGAACGAGAAGCCGAGATTGCCAAGCTGATCGTCAGTCACCCGTCCGAGGCGTCCAGCAAGTTCATTGCCAGAATGCTGGACATCAGTCCGCGCACGGTAGACCACCACAGGGCACGTATCCTGGAGAAGATGGTCGTGAAGTCGGTGGCCGAACTGGTCGATCTGAACAACAAGGCTGGCCTGTTCGACTGACGTTTCGGCAGGTCAGCCCCGCTCGATCAAGACATTCGCGAGTGGTGACCTTAGGCGGGGCCCAGAAGGTCCCCCTCCCAGTGCTGGCCCATGGCCACGATGCAAGAGGTGCCGTTTGAATAGTTCTGCACGATGATCCAGTCGCCGTCGCGCGCGACCCAGATCTCCAGGACCGTTTCAGGATCCCGCAGTCCCATTCCCCGACGTTCGGCGCCCCAGTTCATCTTGAGGTTTTGGGTCAGTCGGGTGCTGTCATCGCAGCTGACATCCGTCATGGGCGATTGCGCATTTGTGGACGCGGCGAGCCAGAGGGACAGGGCGGCGGTAAGGCGAATGATCATGGTCGAAGCCTAATTGCTTCGGCGCTGGAATGTAACAGTTTTATGACCTCAGGATGATCGGCCAGCCATGTTGATCAAACGGTGAACCCGTGCTGGCATTCGCGCGGGTCGGCCGGCGGGTGTGTCGCATTTCTTTCGCACAGTTGCAAAACAAGTGACGCAGTTCCGTCACGACGCTGTAGCCGTCGGTGTCTATCCGCCCAGTAAACATGGGTGTGATATGCTGAAAATTGATCGGTTGACCAAGCGTTTTGGGGACAACACGGCCGTAGATGCCGCCAGTATCTTCGTCGAAAGGCCAACAATGATCGGGATCATCGGTCGCTCGGGCGCCGGGAAATCCACGTTGCTGAGGATGGTCAATCGGCTGAGCGACGCGACCGAAGGCACGATCACCTACAACGGCCAAGAGATCAGCGCGCTAGGGGGTGCTTCCAAACGGGCCTGGCAATCGCGCTGCGCGATGATCTTTCAGCAGTTCAATCTGGTGCCGCGGATGGATGTCGTGTCGAACGTGCTGCACGGCACGCTGAACAAGCGATCCACCTTTGCGACGATGTTCAACCTCTATCCGCAGGCAGACATTCACCAGGCGATCGAGATCCTCGACCGTCTGGGTATTGCGGAACAAGCGCCGAAACGGGCCGAGGCGTTGTCGGGCGGGCAACAGCAACGCGTGGCGATTGCGCGGGCGCTGATGCAGGACCCCAGCATCATCCTGGCGGACGAACCGATTGCCTCGCTGGATCCGATGAACGCGCAGGTCGTGATGCAGTCGTTGCGCACCATCCACGAAGAAGACGGCCGCATGGTTATTGCCAACCTGCACACGCTGGACACCGCACGCCGGTATTGTGACAGGGTGATCGGGATGCGCGATGGGCGGATCGTTTTTGACGGCACGCCCGCGCAACTGACCACAGGTGTCGCGCGCGACATCTATGGTGCCGGCGCGGACTTTTCCGAAGCCGCCACGTCAACCGAGATCGCAACGCTGGACTGGCGGGCAATGCCCGCCTGAGCCAGTCTATCCCGCGCCTGCCGCGGGCCACCTTCATCAAACCGAACGGAGAGACTGATGAAAAAGACCCTCGCACTGGCATTCGCCGCCACCACCGCGCTGAGCAGCGCCGCATTTGCCGAAGGACTCACGGAATTCCGCATCGGCATTCTGGGCGGCGAAAACGCCCAGGACCGCATGAATTCGTATCAGTGTCTGGCCGACTATACGACCGAGGCGCTGGGTGTTGAAACCAAGCTGTTCGCCCCTGCCGACTATAACGGCGTTATCCAGGGCCTGCTGGGCGGGACCATCGACATGGCATGGCTGGGTGCGTCGTCCTATGCCGCGACCTTCCTGCAAGACCCGGACGCGGTCGAGCCGGTGCTGATCAAGGTGAATGTCGATGGCTCGATCGGGTATCACTCGATCGGTTTCGCCCGCAAAGACAGCGGCATCACCTCGCTTGACGACATGGAAGGCAAGGTGTTTGGTTTCGGCGATCCGAACTCGACTTCAGGCTACCTGATTCCATCCATCGAGATCCCGCAGTACAAGGACGGGATCACGATGGAGCCGGGCGAGTATTTCGGTGAGGTCCAGT
>CAYWND010000034.1:0-12127 GCA_964459085.1 uncultured Oceanibium sp.
AATCCCGACGTGCTGTTGATGGACGAACCGTTCTCGGCGCTGGACCCGCTGATCCGGCGCCAGTTGCAGGACGAATTCATCCGGCTGTCAAAGATCCTGAAGAAAACCACGATCTTCATCACTCATGACCTGGACGAGGCGGTGCGCATCGGCGACCGCATCGCCATCATGCGCGATGGCAAGATGGTCCAGATCGGCACCGCCGAAGACATCGTGATGGATCCCGCCGACGACTATGTCGCAGATTTCGTGGCCGGGATCTCGCGGCTGAAGGTGGTGCATGCCCATGCGGTGATGCAGCCGATTGATGCCTTCGTGGCCGCGAAAGGCCCGCTGGGCACCGATCTGCCTCGGGTGAACGAGGACGAAACACTCAGCAATCTGATCACCCTGGCCATCGACGACGACAACCCGATCCTGGTCCAGGACAACGGGGCGGATGTCGGCGTCATCACCCGCGCCGATCTGCTGAGAACGGTCATCGAGGGGACGGAAGTGTCATGAGAGACGAAGACATCAATCCACTGGAAGACACCGAAAGCGAGGCCGCCCTGGCCTATGCCGAAGAGCGGCGCGAGAACATCCGCACCTTTGTCCGCACCAGCCCCGACTACTATATCCAGAACTTCGACAAGATCGGCGCCTCGTCGCGCTTCACGCCAACCTTCAACATCATTGCCGGGCTTTTGGGCCCGATCTGGTTCGGCGCGCGGGGGCTCTGGTCCTGGGCCCTGCCCTTTCTGATCATCGAGGCGCTGGCTTTCGTGCAGATCGCGCGCGGCCTCTTTGGGGATCTCGCCGCCGATGCGATGGCCCGTATTGCCTCGATCGAGGGCACGCTGGAATTGCGCCGCCAGCAACTGGCGGCGGCGATCGAGTCCGGTTCGGACCGCGTGGACGCATTTCAACGCGCCGTCGACGGGTTGGAGGCCAATATCGGCGGTATCCGGGCCGAGGCCGAGGCCCTCGCCGCCGAAGGGCCTTCGATTGCGCTTACCGGTCTTGTGATCCTGCTGATCGTCAAGGCCGTGCAATCCATCGTTGCCAACTGGGCGCTGGAGGCGCGGTTTTCCGACTGGCTGTCCGACCGCTCGATCCGGTCCGGCATCCCAACGCAGCAGTTTGTGTTCAGCGCCATCTTTGTCGCGCTAATCGTCTGTACTGCCATGGTCCACTACAGCTTTCCGGGACGCTTCAGCCTGCTGTCCGATTTCCCGACTGACCCGGACATCCGGCTGACCGGGATCAGTTGGGTCGAGGACTTTATTGCCTGGTGCGTGCGCAATTCCGAGGCCTTCTTCGACGCGCTGACCTTTGGCATCCGGTCGATGCTCGACGCGCTCGAGGTCATTCTGGTGCAGACCCCCTGGATCGTGATCGCAAGCCTGATCGTGCTGCTGACCTGGCTGACGGCCGGTATCCGCACGGCGATATATTCCGCAGGTTTCCTGGCCTATATGGGCCTGCTTGGGTTCTGGGAGGCCGCGATGACCACGCTGGCCCTGCTGGGCACGGCGGCGTGCCTATCCATCGTCATCGGCATCCCCCTGGGCATGTTCGCCGCCCGCCGTCCACGGTTCTACGCGTTCATCCAGCCGATCATGGACTTCATGCAGACCATGCCCGCCTTTGTCTTCATGGTGCCCGTCATCGCGTTCTTTGGCGTCGGCAAACCGGCGGCGGTGATCGTGACCATGATCTTTGGCGGCACACCGGTGGTGCGCCTGACCGTTCTGGGCCTGCGCGGCGTCCCCGAGAGCGTCCGCGAGGCCGCGATCAGCTTTGGTGCGAACAAATGGTATCTGCTGACCGAGGTCGACTTGCCGCTGGCCAGCCCGTCGATCCGCGCCGGCATCAACCAGACCATCATGCTGTCGCTGGCCATGGTCGTGGTCGCCTCGCTGATCGGGGCCAAGGGGCTGGGCGAGGACGTGCTCGAGGCGCTGCAATACGCCAATGTCGGCCAGGGGATCCTGGCCGGGTTCTCGATACTCTTCTGCGCCATGATCCTCGACCGCATCGTCCAGGGCGGGCGCAGATGACGCCTGTCGTTTTCGTCCATGGCTTTCTGGGCGGCAGTCGACAGTGGCACGGACAGGCGCGGGTGCTGGGCCCGTCACGTGTCGTGGCAGTCGATCTGCCGGGGTTCGGCCAGAACGCGCACCTGACACCGCTGGGCAGCATCCATGACATCGCGGATTGGGTCCTGGAGGATCTGAGCACCCGTGGGATCGACCGGTTCCACCTGGTCGGCCACTCGATGGGCGGCATGGTCGCTCAGGACATGGTGGCCAATGCCCCCGACCGCATCGAGCGTCTGGTCCTCTATGGCACCGGTTCTACGGGGTCCCTGCCCGGCCGGTTCGAAAGCATCGACACCTCCAAACGCCGCGCCCATGCCGAAGGTTCGCAGGCCACCGCCCGTCGGATCGCGGCCACATGGTTTTTGGACGAGGTCCGGGCCGAAGCGTATGCCGAATGTGCCGCCATTGCCGAACAAAGCAGCCTGCAGGCCATCCTGGCCGGGTTGGACGCCATGCAGGGTTGGAATGGCGATCAGCGCCTGCATGACATCCGCAACCGCACCCTTGTGGTCTGGGGCGATCACGACCGCACCTATCCGTGGAGCCAGACCAGCCGCCTCTGGCAAACTATTCCAAACGCCAGCCTCGCCGTGCTGCCGGGATGCGCCCATGCGGCGCATTTTGAAAAACCATCTCTGTTTAACGACGTCGTGCAGGACTTCCTGGCCGCGTGAACTGGGATCGAGTGCGGGTTGCCCCTCGCTTAGCTGGCTGTCGACGTTGTGACGTCGGTTTGGTTGAGCACTTTGGCCAATTCCCGATGCAGCGCCTCGCGCACGATACCGAAGCGTACATTTCTGGCCATATCTTCTTGCGTGGCGATCCAGACCGGAACCTCCAAACCGCGCAGGTCCGTATTGTGCCTTTGCAACCGCACGTCGCCATCGCCAACAAAGTCGGGCAACAAGGCGTTGCCGTATCCCGCAGCGACAAGCTCACGCGCAACCAGGAAACTGTCCGTGTGGTGCAAGATGCGGTCTTGGGGCACGTTTGCCCGCATCCAGTCCGCGGCTCGCGACCGCTTAAGGGGGCCCTCAAGGCCGATCCAAGACGCGCTTCCTATCTCTTTGCTGTATTGGCCGAAAGCAAAGCGGCCCGCCACCTTTCCGATCAGGCCATCCTCCAGCTTGACCGTTGGGCGGATCGCAATGTCCGCCGTCAGCCGTGATAGATCGTGGTGGGTGTTCGCGCTCAGCAAGCTAAGCGATAGGTCGGGAAAGGCGGCCGAGATTACCTGGATTACCTGTGGCAAAACTTCCTGGCACAGACTGTCGGTTGACGCGATGCGCACGACCCCTGTCAAGGATTGGTTGGATCCTTCGATGGCGCGCTCGATGGAGTAAATCGCGTCCTCGACATTTCTTGCAGCCCGCAAAATCGGCTCGGCTGTCGGCAAAACTGTATAGCCCGAGGCCGCCCTCAGAAACACCGGCTGGCCGTGCGCAGCCTCGAACGCCGCTATGCGGCGCATCACCGTGGCATGGGTCACGCCCAACATCTTTGCGGCCGAACTCAACGTTCCCTCACGGGCGACGGCAAGCACATAGCGGACATCGTCCCAATTCTTCGAGCTGTGCATAAATGAACAGCTATCGCAAAACTCTCATATTTAAAACAAAAATTCACACCGTATCCTGACCCCAGCCGACGACAGATAGAGAGGTGAAAGCCGATGCGAACTCAAATCCTGACTGCGGCAGTGGCGACTGCGGCGCTTGCGGTTCTTGGAACTGCCCAGGCGCAAGAAACGACGCACCCGGCGGTCAAGGCACGGACCGCGATTATGGATCTTTATGCCAACAATCTTGGGCAATTGGGCGCAATGGCTAAGGGTGAGGTTGCCTATGACGCCGCAGCCGCCTCGGCCGCTGCCAACAATCTTGCGCTTCTGGTGCAGCTCGACCAATCCGCGCTTTGGCCCCAGGGGACCGACTCGGGCTCGATCGAAAACACCCGCGCGCTGCCTGCGCTCTGGCAGAACTTTCCCGATGTGATGGCCAAGGGCAAGGCGTTGTCCGATGCGGCAATGGCGATGCAGGCGGCAGCCGGTACCGACCTTGGCAGCCTACAGGCCAATATCGGCGCTCTGGGCGGGGCTTGCGGGGCATGCCACAAGGCGTATCGCGCACCTGCGCAGTAGCAGTTCTTTGAACCTATTCTGGAAATCCACGCTCAGGGGGCAGCGGGACGTTGGACACCCTGCGCCTGCGCTGCCTGCTGACCATACCAGTCCAGAAATCCCAACTTGGCACCTGCGAGGTTTCGCTCGGCCTGCTCGCTGAACTTGTCACTCAACGCATCGAAGGACGTCCCTCCAATGGCCAGCATCCAGGCCGGAGGTACCGCACCAAACATCAGCTCGGCAAGGCGTAGCACCGCGGCAGGGTTCAGCCGGTGGCTGTCGATCTGCCCGGTTCTCGCAGGCCCGAGCCGGGTCAACGAATGGCCGCCTTTGCAATCGATGCTGGCATCGACAAACACCACCCGATTGGCTTCCGAAACGGCCATTGCGTGTTCCACTGTCAACTGGAAACACGTGATGACCTTCAGACCCGCAATAGACCGCGCCGCCGCCCAATCCGCGAATGCGGGACCCAGCCCGTCATCCCCCCGACCCGGATTGCCATATCCCAACAGCAGCGTCACGCATCCCTCGTGCGCTGGTCCAGCACCGCGCCACTGGCATCAATGATCTCGACCTTCAGCGGCATCTGCCCCAGGGCATGGGTCGCGCAGGACAGGCAGGGATCATAGGCCCGGATCGCGACCTCGACCTCGTTCAGCATCCCTTCAGTGATCTCGGGCTGATGCGACAGGGTCCGCACCGCGACCGCCTTGACCGCGCGGTTCAGGCCTTCGTTGTTGTGCGTGGTCGACACGATCAGGTTGCAATAGGTCACCTGATCGTTTTCGTCGACCTCGTAGTGGTGGATCAGGTTGCCGCGCGGGGCCTCGATCACGCCGACCCCTTCGGCGCGGCGGGTGCCGGTGGCGACCAGATCCGTGCCCTGCAGGTCCGCATCCAGCAGCAGTCCCCGGATTTCCTCGATGCAGTGCAGCACCTCGATCATCCGCGCCCAGTGGTTGGTCAGCACTGCATGCCGCAACGGTCCCGGCGTCGCAGCCAGCAAATCCTGCCGGGCCGTTTCGGCAAGCGGTGTATCAATTCGGTCGACCGCGTTCATCCGCGCCAACGGCCCGACCCGGTACCAACCGTCCCCCGCCCCCAGCGCGCGGACATAGGGAAACTTCATGTAGGACCAGGATCGCACATCCTCGACCAGGACCTCGTGATAACGCGAAGGGTCCAGATGATCAAAAATCCCCCCGCCATCCGCATCCACCGCACGCAGCCCGCCATCATACAGATCCAGCGCGCCGTCGCCACGCACCAGCGACAGATAGGCCGAGGGAAAGGCCGCAAACCCCCGCACCAACTCAAGGTTGTCCAGCGTGTAGTTGCGCGCAAGGGCCAGCGCCTCCTGCGCCCAAGCCTCCATATCCTCGATCTGCGCCAGAAACGCATCACGCGTCTCGATGGGCAGGTTGCGGTTGATACCACCCGGGATCGCCCCCGTGCCGTGGATCTTCTTGCCTGCAGTGGCCTCGATGATCTCCTGCCCGAACTTTCGCATCAATATCGCCCGGCGGCCCAGTTCGGGGTGCTGCGCCAGGACCTCGAAGATATTCCGCGTCTCGGCAGGGGCGCCGAACCCGAACAAGAGATCGGGCGAGGCCAGGTGAAAGAAGTGCAGGACATGGCTCTGCATGACCTGGCCATAGTGCATCAGCCGCCGCATCTTCTCGGCGGTCGGCGGCAAGGTATCCACACCGACAATCCTGTCCATCGCCTTGGCCGCGGCCAGATGATGGCTCACGGGACAGATGCCGCACAGCCGCTGGACGATGACCGGCACCTCCCACAGCAGGCGGCCGCGAATGAACCGTTCGAATCCACGAAACTCGACGATGTGCAGCCGCGCCTCTTCGACAGTACCCTCGGCATCCAGATGGATGGTCACCTTGCCATGTCCCTCGACCCGGGTCACCGGAGAGATCTCGATCAGGCGCGGTTCACTCATGGCATTCCACCCGCAAGTGCGGGGCCCCTAGTCGAACCGGATCGTTTCGGGCTGGAAACCCTGAAACTTTCCGGCCAGAAGTGTGATCAACGTCTCGTAGATCAGGTCACCGGACGGCGCGCATCCAGGAATATTGTGATCGATTTCGACCACTTCATTGCAGGCATAGACCTCGTCCAGCAGCAGCGGCAGGGCCGGATCGTTGGGGATGTTCAACGTCGCATTGCGGATATAGCGACCGTCGATGAACGCCTCTTCCAGGCACTCGCGTAACGGCTCGTCCGAATGCATGATGGCGTTGCGCATCGCGGGCAGTCCGCCCATGATCGCACACTGGCCCAGCGCGATCAGCACGTCGCAGTTGCGCCGGAACTCCTGCAGGACGTGGACGTTTTCCTCGTTACAACACCCGCCTTCGATGATCCCGATGTCGCAGTGCTGGGTAAACTGCTTGAAGTCGGTCAGCGGCGAGCGGTCGATGACGACCTTGCCCATCAGGTCCACCAGGCGTTCGTCCATGTCCAGGATCGCCATATGACATCCGAAACACCCGGCCAGCGATGCCGTCGCGATCCGGGCCTTGCGCGGTTCAGTCGTCATCGCGCTTGGCCTCGATATCCGCGCCGATCAGTCCGCTGTCGAACTCTCGACTGCCGATCGGCGTGGCAAAACCCACCCGCTTGCGAATGATGCACCCCACCGGACAGACCTCGGTCGAAATCGCGAAATCCCCGGCCTCGGCATCGGTTGCAGCCAAATTGTCGCCATTGACCGATACGCGGCGATGAATACCGCGCCCGACATAGCCAAAAACGCCCTTGCCATCGACATCCTGACTGGCACGGATGCAACGTCCGCAGGAAATGCAGCGATTGGTGTCCAGCGCGATATCGGGATGAGACGCATCAACCGCACGGCAAGGCTCCAGATAGGGGAACTTGGTCGGATGCGTCATGTCCAGCCGATAGGCCATCGCCTGCAACTCGCAGTTTCCACTGGCCTCGCAGATCGGGCACAGGTGGTTGCCCTCGTGAAACAGCATCTCGACCAGATCACGGCGCAATTTGTTGATGTGCGCCGTTTCGCTTTCGACCACCTGATCCGGCACCGCGGGCTGGGTGCAGGCCGACACGCTGCGCCCCCCAGCCTTGACCGTGCAAACCCGGCAACTGCCCTGGTGGCGCAGCCCCTCGTGATCGCATAGACGGGGTATGTAGACCCCGGCCGCATCGGCGGCCTCCATGATCGTCTGGCCTTCGCGCGCGGGGATCTCGACCCCGTCTATTGTGAAGGTGAAGCCGCTCATTTGGTGAAATCCCTGTCGTAGATGTAGGAACGCCGCTTGGCCAGCTTGCGGGCACCATCGATCGCCGACTGAATATCAAAGGTCGCGCGGGTCCGGTCGGCCGAGGTCTTGACCATGGCGGAATAGACCAGCGGAAAGTTTTCCAGCGTCGACAGGATCGGATTGGGCGAGGTCATGCCCAATCCACAGCGGCTGGTCTCGATGATCGTGCTGGACAGATCGCGCAGATAGTCGATGTCGCCAGGGTTTGCCAGACCCTTGCGGAACTTGCCAATGGCGCGCTGCAAAAACACGTTTCCGACTCGGCAAGGCGTGCAATAGCCGCAGCTTTCATGCACGAAGAACGCCATGTAATACTCTACAATCTCGAGGATATTCCGCTGCCCGTTGAATATGGTAACAGCCCCGCCGGTCGCCAGATCGTCAAAGGTCAGGCGACGATCAAACGTGTCCCGCGCAATCATGGTCCCGCTGGGTCCGCCAACCAGGATCGCCGCCGCGTCCTCGGCCCCCGCCATCTCGGCCAACTCTGCAACCGTCAACCCATAAGGCAACTCGTAGATGCCGGGGGTCAGGCAGTCGCCCGAGATGCTGAACAGTTTGGTCCCCGTGCTGCCTTCGGTGCCCATACCCGCAAACCAGTCCGCACCGCGATCCAGAATGCGCGCTGCATGACACAACGTCTCGACATTGTTGACCACCGTAGGACGGCCCATATAGCCACGGGTCACGGGAAACGGGGGCCGCGTCTTGGGCTCGCCCGGCAGCCCCTCGCAGGACGAGATCAACGCGCCCTCCTCGCCGCAGATGTAGGCACCGGCCCCCAACTGCAGCCGGATATCGAAGTCAAAGCCTTCGACCCCCATGATCCCCGCGCCCAGCAGCCCGCACGCGCGCCGGTCGGCCAGAACATCCTCCAGCAAAGGGCGCAGATAGGCATATTCGCCGCGCAGATACACCAGCCCCTCGGTCGCGCCTATGGCCCGCGCGGCGATGGTCATGCCCTCGATCACCAGATGAGGCCGCTCGGTCAGCAGAACCCGGTCCTTGAACGTGCCAGGCTCGCCCTCATCAGCATTGCAGATCACGACCCGGTGGTCGCCCTCTGCCTCGGCTGCAGCGCGCCACTTGCGACCCGTGGGAAATCCCGCACCGCCGCAGCCGCGCAGTCCGCTGGCCTCGACAGTCGCGATGATTTGCTGGGGCAACGTCCCCGCCGCGGCGGTCAGTCCCGCATCCCGGGGCACCGGCCCCAGTAGAACCGCGCCAGCATGCCGAATATTCGACGCCACCTGACGCGTTGCACGGTCATAGGGTGACAACGTGTCAAACCCGTCAATCAAAACATCTTCGGGTGGCGCGCCGGTTCGCAAAGCCCGCACCAGGTCCCTGGCCTTATCGGGCGTCAGGTTCGTGGCAACCAGATCATTGACCATCATCGCCGGCGCTTGATCGCACATCCCGATGCACGGCGTCTGATGCAGCGAGATCTCGCCGTCCGGTGTTGTTTCGCCGACCTTGATGCCCAACTCCTGCTCCAGAGCAGTCGTAACCGCATCCATCCCGGCAAAGCGGTCGATGATGTCATCACACAGCCGGATCGCCACTCGGCCTACAGGCTGGTCAGAGAAGAAGGCGTAGAAGCTGGCCACCCCTTCGACCGCAATCCGCGACAATCCGGTGGCTTCGGCAATCACCTCCATCGCGCCGGGCGAGATGCACCGAAAACGGTCCTGCGTTTGCAGAAGAATATCCATCATCCGCGCAGGATCGTTGCCAAGACCCTCGCAGATCGCCCGGATGTCAGCGATGTGCCCCTGAGAGAGCCCCCGCTCTCCCGGCATGTCCATAGACGAAGAGGCCATGCCCGCATGGTGCCGCCTGGCGAACCGCCTGTCCAGTGCGCGCAAGCGCCGCGGACCGTTTGCGGGAGTTCTAGCCGTTCATATACCGCGACAGCGCAGCCTCGCAGCCTTGCGTCCAGATCAAATCAAGCCAATCCTCGAAGGTCGCGGCAAACCCCTGATTGTCAGCAAGATCGCCGTAGAACTGCCGCTGCTCAAGCCATGCCGCTGGACGTTTCCGTGCCTCAGCCGCCGCCGCACTCAGCGCATCCCAGAACGGATCGTTTGGCTCGATCTGGCTGCCATCTTCGCGCGAACCGGCGCACATGCGCGCCCATAGCGCCTCGACCAATGCCAGACCCCGGGTTGGCACGCCTGATGCCAAACCCTCGCGCACCAGCGGCAGCACGAACCCGGTATGCCGTGACGACCCATCGAACGCCACGCGCCGCGTGGTGTCAACGATGGCGGGATTGGCAAACCGGCGTTCGATCAGATCGATATAGGCCTGCGGCGTCATGCCCGGGACAGGCCGGACGTGCGGCGCGATTTCGTCAGATTGGACTTTTCTGAAAAAGGCACAGACCAGCGGATGCGCCATGCAATCGGCGATGGTTGCCAGCCCCAGGATCTCGCCCGCATTGGCAAGCACCTGATGGCCGGCGTTCAGCATGCGGATCTTCATGCTCTCGTAGGCATGGACCTGATCACTGAACACCGCACCAACATCGTCCCAGTCGGGACGACCGGCACAGAAATCATCCTCGATCACCCATTGCCGAAAGTTCTCGTGCGTCACGGGGGCCGCGTCCTGGATCCCGAACGTTCCGGCCAATGCCAGTTCTCTCGGCCCGGTGGCGGGCACGATACAATCGACCATCGAGTTCGGAAAACTGCAGTTGCGGTCGATCCAGTCGGCAAGATCCGGGTCGGACATCGCCGCCAGCGAGACGACCGTCTGGCGCAGTATCGCTCCATTGCCCACCAGGTTGTCGCAGCACAGGCCCGTAAAGGGCCCGACACCCGCATCCCTGCGCAACCTCAGCGCCGCGATCATGGCACCGAAGGCTGTGCGTGGCGTGCCCGGATTGGCCGCATCATGGCGGATGTCTTCGTGGCCCGCATCGAAACCTTTGGATACCGGATCGATGTAGTACCCGCCTTCGGTCACTGTCAGGCCGACGATACGGATTTCAGGGTCTGACATCGCCGCAATCAGTGACCGGTTGTCGGGCTCGATGGGCAGATAGTCAATCATCGGCCCGATGATTTCCGCCGACGACCCGCCCGGATCCAGCTCGATCAGCGTGGTCAAGCAATCCTGCGACACCAGCCGGTCGCGCATCTGTGCGTCATAGGGCCGGACACCTGCCCCAATGATCGCCCAGTCGCACGCTTTTCCGATTTGCATCAGCCGGTGCAGATACCAGGCCTGGTGCGCCCGGTGAAAGTTGCCAACCCCGATGTGAACGATGCCAGGCTTCAACGCCGCGCGGTCATAGGTCGGGCGAGAAACCTCGGGCGGCACATGGGCCAGAGAGATGTTCGACAAACCCATCAGCTCATCCACTGTCCGCCGTCGACATTGTAGCATTGCGCCACGATATAGTTTGCCTCGTCACTGGCCAGAAAGACTGCCATTCCGGTCAGATCCTCGGCCACCCCCATTCGGCCAAAGGGCACGCCTTCCCCCACCTCGCGCTTTTTCTGACCCGGTGCCTTGTTTTCATATTTGGCAAAGAACGCGTCCACTCCGTCCCAATGTTCGCCATCCACGACGCCGGGTGCGATGGCGTTCACGTTGATGCCGTGCTCGATCAGGTTCAGGCCGGCCGATTGGGTCAGGCTGATGACCGCGGCCTTGCTGGCGCAATAGACGGCGACCAGCGGTTCGCCGCGCCGCCCGGCCTGGCTGGCCATGTTGATAATCTTGCCGCCGCCCCCGCGCGCGATCATGTGCCGGGCCACCGCCTGCAGGGTAAAAAGCGGGCCGGCCACGTTGATATCGAACACGCGCTGATAGTCGGTCCGCGTAATCTCGACGATCGGCGCAGCGGAAAAGATCGCTGCGTTGTTGATCAGGATATCAATTCTGCCCAGCTCGGCGACGGTCTCGGTCACCGCGTTGTCGATACTCTCTTGGCGCGTGACGTCCATGCTGACCGCAACCGCGTTCGGGCCGATCTCGGCCGCGGTCTTCAGAGCTCGGTCGATATCGATGTCGGCAATCGCCACCGACGCGCCTTCGCGCACATAGGCCTCGGCGAACGCCCGGCCGATGCCTCGTGCGGCACCGGTGATCAAGGCGGATTTGCCGGCCAGTCGTGTCATGGGATCCTCATACCCCTATCATCGAACCGGTGTATACGCGCAGGATCGGGCGTCAGGTAGATCGTGTCCCCGTGATGCATGTCGACCTCGCCGCCCGCGCGCACGGTAATCGGCTCGGGCCAGCCATCGACATGGACGTGAAAGAACGTATCCGATCCAAGGTGTTCGGACACGCCCACACGGCCGGTCCACGCCCCTTCCGTGGCCGAGGCGGCGATATGTTCGGGCCGCACACCGATGGTGTTTGCGTCGTACTTGGCAGCTTCTTCGCCTTCCAGAAAGTTCATCTTTGGCGACCCGATGAACCCCGCCACGAACTTGTTGCGCGGTGCGCGATACAATTCCAGCGGCGATCCCACCTGCTCGATGATACCGGCCTGCAGCACCACGATCTTGTCGGCCATTGTCATGGCCTCGACCTGATCGTGGGTAACGTAGATCATGGTGGTGTCCAGCCGCTTGTGCAGCTCCGAGATCTCA
>CAYWND010000035.1:0-11887 GCA_964459085.1 uncultured Oceanibium sp.
GTTCACCACCATGGTCGATGGAGCATCGATGATGCTGGATCGGGTGTCGTTGGTGTAGTCGGCGGACACAAGCGGTCGGTCCTCGTAGCCCAGGATGCCGGCCAGTGGACCGTCTGCTGCGGCCTTGAAGAGGGCGTTGACCTCGTCCGCGGTTGTGGCGCGCGCGACCTCGAACACGCAATCGGTCAATGAAGCATTCAACAGTGGCACCCGAACCGCATGGCCGTTCAGCCGCCCCGTTAGTTCGGGATAGATCAGCGTGATCGCGGTCGCCGAGCCGGTGGTGGTCGGGATCAGCGAATTCAGGGCGGACCGGGCACGGCGCAGGTCCTTGGCGGGGCGGTCGACGATGGTCTGTGTGTTGGTCACGTCATGGATGGTGGTGATCGATCCGTGGCGGATGCCGATCGCCTCGTGGATGACCTTGACAACGGGCGCCAGGCAGTTGGTGGTGCAACTGGCCGCCGTCACGATGCGGTGCACAGCGGGAACATAGATGTCGTGGTTGACGCCATAGACGATGTTTGCGGTGGGGCCGTCCTTGACCGGGGCCGAGATGGCGACCTTCTCGACCCCGGCCGCGAAATAGGGCGCGAGGGCGGCGTTTGTCTTGAAGGCCCCGGTGCAGTCGATGACCACGTCGACTCCGTCCAGCGGCAGATCCGACAGGTCTCGCGCGCCCACGAAGGGCAGGCGCACACCGTCGATGGCTACGCTGTCCGCGTCGTGGGAGATATTCGCCTCCCAGCGCCCGTGCACCGTGTCGAACTCCAGCAGATGGGCATGCATCGCCGGGTCGCCCACGGCATCGTTGATCCAGGCGATTTGCGCGCCGCGATCCAGCAGCGGCTTGAGCGCAAGCTTGCCGATCCGGCCCAGGCCGTTGAGGGCGTATGTGGTCATGCGGCGGGTCCCCATTCATGTTGACCGATTTGGTCCACGGCCTGCTGCAGCGAGATCGGATCCAGCGCCTCGATCGGCAGCGCGGCGAAGGCTTTGATGCGGTCTTGCAGAACGGTATAGGCCTGGCGGAAGGCAAGGCTGATCTGTGCCTCGGTACCGTTTGCCGCGACTGGATCCGGCACGCCCCAATGGGTGCTGATCGGCTGGCTGGACCAGGCCGGGCAGTCTTCGTTCGCGGCCTGATCGCAGACGGTGAACACAAAATCGAACGCGGGTGCGTCCTCGGTCTTGAATTCGGCAATCGTCTTGGCCCGCAAGGGCGAGGTATCATGACCGTTCTGTTGCAACAGCTGCACCGCAAAGGGATTCAGGTCGGATCGGGGGGCGGTGCCGGCAGAGTAGGCGTCGAACCGCGTGCCGGCCTCGGCCCTGAGGATGGATTCGGCAAAGATCGACCGGGCCGAATTGCCGGTGCAAATGAAAAGCACCTTATATGGAACTGCCGGGGCACCAGATCTTTGGCCGTGTGCGCGCCGGCCAGGCGGCGCACAAAGTTCGGGGCGGCCGCGACAACACTCGTTCTGCAAGGTATCCAGTGTGCGCTGTACCCCGGCCATGGTGACCCTATAGCGCAGCGATGTTCCGTGGCGGACGCAGTTGACCAGGCCCGCCTGTCCAAGTGCTGCAAGATAGGCCGACAGTGTCGAGGGTTTCAGGTTCAGGGCCCGGGCCAGTTCGCCCGCAGGGACGTGATCGGGATAGCGCCGCATGAGCAAGCGAAAGACCGCCAGCCGACTGGGATGTCCGAGTGTCGCAAGGCGGGCCGCAAATTCATCTTCCATATTTCACGAATAAACGAAATATAGATATTCACAACACCTTTCCCTAACCGTGGACGTTGCCGCGAGAGTGTTTACGCAAATACTACTGCAGGCACTCCGCCAAGGTCGCGGCCATATTGCGTATAAGCTGCGGATAGAGGCCCGGACCGGCGTCCAGTGTGACCCCCAATGGATCGATTACGCCCGTGCTGGCATCGGTGCCGTCCAGTACAACATCAACGATACCTGGATTGAACTGCGGTTCGGCCAGTACGCAATCAACACCTTCGTCTCGGATACGGTCCTGGATCTCGGCGATCCGTGCCGGGCTGGGGGCAGAGGCATCGCCGATCGAGATAGCACCCGAAGCTGGAAACTCAAACGCAGTTTCGAAGTATTGGTAGGCATCGTGGAAGACGACAAAGCTACCGCCGCGGAAGGGGTCGAGCGTCGCATTGATTTCCGCAGACAGGGCCTCGAGCTCAGACCGGGCTGCCGCGGCGTTCGCAAAATACGCGCCCGCATTGTCGGGGTCCGCGGCCGATAGCCGGGCAGCGATCACGTTCAGCCAAGCGGCGGCGTTATCGGGCGACAGCCAGGCGTGGGGGTCATGTGCCCCATGATCATGCCCCTCGTGGTCGTGATCGTCGTGATCTGCAATTTCGTCGTGGTGGTCTTCTTCATCGCCATGCTCTTCGGCCTCGGCATGGGCGTCGTGATTGTGGTCATCCTCTTTGTCTTCTGCGTGCTCGTCATGGTCGTGGCTATCGCCGTCGTGCCCGTGCTCGTCTTTTTCGGCATGCTCACCATGCTCGTGTTCGTCACCTTCATGGTCACCGTCTTCGTGCTCGTGGACCTCGAACAATGCGCCTTCGCGGAAGTCCAGTAGGGCCGTCTCGTCCAACTCCAGCAGCGTTGTGACGCTTGCATTCCCTGCCAGCGTCTCTACCGCGCTTTCCATCCAGGGTGTCAGATCCTCGCCTAGCCAGAACACCAGATCAGCGTTTTGGAGGGCGGCCGCTTCGGACGGGCGCAGGCTGTACCCGTGCGGCGAAGCGCCCTGTTGGACGATCAGATCCGGGGCGCCGATCCCGTCCATGACACGCGCAACCAGAGAGTGCACAGGTGCGATGTCGACTGCCACGGACGGCACATCTGCCATTGCGGTGCCCCCCATCAAAACAGCGATGACGGATAGGGGAAGGCGCATTCTGGACATCGGGAAGCCTATGTGATTTTATAACATTGGAGTGTGGGTACACGATATGGAATAACATGACAAGTAACATTCGGCCGAAATCCGACGCGACCGCTATATCGCCTGGCTTTCACAAGCACGAGCACAGCCAGTGCGTGGATCAGGTGCTGAGTGCGACCGAAGACATCTGCGCCGAGACCGGGCTGCGTCTGACCCCCGTCAGACGCAAGGTGCTGGAATTGCTGCTGCAAGAGCACAAGGCGCTGGGCGCGTATGCGTTGTTAGACCTCTTGCGCGATGCGGGGTTCGGGTCGCAGCCCCCGGTTGCCTATCGCGCGCTGGACTTTCTGGTCGAGAACGGATTTGTCCACAAGATCGAGCGATTGAATGCCTTTGTGGCCTGTATGCACCCCGGTGAGACCCATTCGCCCGCATTCATGATTTGCCGAAAGTGTGAGGCCGTGGCCGAAGCCAGTTCAACTCCGGCCAGAACGGCGCTAGGCGCGGCCGCGCGCGCGACAGGGTTCCAGATCGAGCGCACGGTCGTCGAGGCCGAGGGCGTTTGCCCCGCGTGTGTGGACAAGGCCGACGCATGAGCCTGATTTCCGTCAAGGATCTTGCCGTCTCGTATGGCAGCAACACGGTTCTCCAGAATGTCTCGTTGACGCTGGAGGCCGGAGAGATCGTAACAATTGTCGGGCCCAACGGGTCGGGAAAAACCAGCCTGTTTCGTGCCATCATTGGCGCGATAGAGACGGCCCGGGGCGACATCATTTTGAAGCCCGGATTGCGGATTGGATATGTCCCGCAGCGGCTTCATATCGATCAGACACTGCCGATCACGGTCGATCGCTTTATGCGGCTGACGGATCGGGTCTCGGCGGCGCGGTGCAGGGATGCTCTGGCTGCGGCGGGCGTGCCCGATCTGTTAAAGCGGCAGATGACGCAATTGTCGGGCGGGCAATTTCAACGGGTGTTGCTGGCGCGCGCGCTGATCAATCGGCCCGATGTCCTGTTGCTGGACGAAGCGACCCAAGGGTTGGATCAAGCGGGTTCGGCGGCGTTTTATCAGCAAATCGAGGCGGTCTGCCGCGAAACGAAGTGCGCGGTCCTGATGATCAGCCACGAGTTGCATGTGGTCATGAGCGCATCGGACCGGGTGATCTGCCTCAATGGCCATGTCTGTTGCGAGGGCACCCCGGCTGTGGTCGCCTCGGCTCCGGAATACCGGGCGTTGTTTGGCACAGGAACCGGTGGTGCGCTGGCGCTGTATCGGCATGACCACGATCACAATCATGACCATGATCAAGACCATACACACAGCCATACGGCGGCCGAGTGATGCTGGACGATTTCATGACGCGTGCCACCCTGGCTGGCATCGGCGTGGCCTTTGCCGCGGCACCGCTGGGGTGCTTTGTCGTGTGGCGGCGGATGGCCTATTTCGGTGATGCCACCGCGCATGCCGCCATCCTTGGCGTGGCCTTGTCCCTGGCGTTGGAAGTGTCGATCTTTGCCGGTGCACTTGCAGTTGCGCTGCTGATGGCATTGTCCGTCACGCTGTTGGCCCGGCGTGGCTATGCCATGGACACTCTGTTGGGGGTACTGGCCCATTCCGCGCTGGCCTTTGGTCTGGTCGCCGTGTCGTTCCTGTCCGGTGTGCGCATCGATCTGATGGCCTATCTTTTTGGGGACATCCTTGCGGTGTCGCACCTGGATCTGGTTGTGATCTGGGGCGGGGCGGTCATTGTCGCCGGACTGATCACCTGGCGGTGGTCCGCGCTGCTGACATCCACGTTGAACGAAGAACTGGCCTACGCGAACGGCATGGATCCCAAACGAGAGCAACTGGTTCTGACGCTGTCACTGGCAATCACTGTCGCCGTCGCGATCAAGGTCGTGGGTGTGCTGCTAATTGCGGCACTGTTGATTATTCCCGCTGCTGCAGCACGCAGCCTTGCCCGCACGCCCGAGGCAATGGCACTGATTGCGGCAGCCATTGGCGCTGCGGCCGCGATCGCGGGTCTGCAGGGCGCATATCTGTTCGACACGCCAGCCGGCCCGACGATCGTTTGCGTCGCCGCAATCCTGTTTGGGTTTTTGAACCTTTTTGGATGGCGCGGCTGGTCGGGTGGATAACTCAGATAGCCTGCGTGTAGTGGCAGCACAGCAGGATTGGACCTGGGGGTGCCGCAAGTGATTGCCCGCTGCGCTTTAGGCCACTGTCCAACCGGGGGTGCGGACTGGGTCAACGCTTGGACCACAGTTTGAAAGTGCACGAAATCCGGGTGCGTCGGCTATCGAGCCAAGGTGGCCAGTGTTCTGCCGCCCGCATGCCGAATGGCCGCATTGCAGGCGCTACAGACGAACCAAAATCAGGTCATCCGCAGCAGCTCTACAACCACCAGGCCGTCGCGGCGCGAATTGGTGGCTATCGAAGCAACCACACCAGCATGCAAATCGTCAATCGATTGCCAATTGCGATTGGGTAGCCTTCGGCTTTTGGGCTTACCAGTCGTACCGCTCGTAGGTGTCCATATGTTCGCCTTGGGCTTCAGGGACCTGCAACTCCGAGATCTCTTCTGACAGCACGTCATCCGGATCACCCTCGTCCGTGTTGGTCGGTTGTTCGAGCTGTGTCCAATCGTCAGAGTTCGGTTCCTCTTGACTGCCATCGATCATGGTAAGGCTTCCATCGCTTTTGGTCGCTGCGGATCGCGATTCAACTTCCCCACCCACGGTCATCTCGAAAGTCGTCCCGCCTTCGGTCAATTGGCCGTTGAAGCCCTTGGAAACGGTGGAGATTTCGCCCTTTATGGTTCCAACAAACCCGGCGGGTGGTGACAGTTCCATCAGGCTAACGTCATAACCACTGACGTCCAGCGGACCACCATCGGTGACAAACGTGTCGTCGCCTATGAAGAGCACCGTGTCGGCGGGTAGCCCGTCGATCACAACCGACTCTGTGGCGGCAGGATCTCCTAGGTCGATGGCAATCTGGGTCGATCCGTTCTGTTCTATTTCGAGATCAGGCTTTGCCGTCAAAAGCTCGCGTCCGTCTGTCCCTGGGCCCTGCCATTCCAGCTTTAGTCCCGCATGACCGTGGTTTTCAAAGTACCGCACCTCGATATTGTAGCTGCCCGGTTCGAGGTCTACCTCGCTGCTACGGGTGCGGAAGCCGTGCAAACCGTCGTTGTCGATCACCGGCCTGCCATCGATGTATAGAACAGCGCCGTCATCGCCGCCGAGGAAGAATTCGTACTGTCCACCCTCAGTGACTTCGATATCTCCCTCAATCCGTACACCGAACGTGTCTGTTGAGCCGCCTTCCCAAAAGGACCCTCGGCTGTTGGCATAGTTCACTTCTGTCACGATTTCCTCGTGCGTGGGTGTGACGTCCCAGTCGATCTGATCCAGACGCGATAGCCTGTAGTCGACATCAAAATAGCTGGCGTGGAATCCACCAAACATCTCGATATCAGGGGTCGAGAGGTGAGCGGGCGTGACGTCAATCTCGATCGGATGCGAGACCTCGATGATCTCGCCATTGGGCGCAACCTGAGCGACGACCAGATTTGGAAGGAACGCGCCGGCAGAGCCGATAGGGGGCGTGATAGACAGATCAGTGAGATCGAAACCGGTCAGGTCGACAACGCCGTTTTCGCCGACGGTCAACGCTGCGTCCGAGACCTGGACGAGCGTTCCGTCTGGCAAGCCCTCAAGGCGGTAGCCCGCGTCACTATCCACGTTGCCAATATTTAGGTTCAGAGGCGTGGCCACACCTTCGATTCCAAGGGCGGCGCCACTCCCCGAGGCTTCGACCAGTTCGGGACCGTCGATGCCCGGCCCCTCCCACTGAAGGCGCAATCCAGCACGGCCATAGTTCTCGAAGTAGCGCACTTCGATGTGATGGTTTCCCTCCGGCAATTCGACCTCGCCGGTGCGCGTTCGAAACCCGTGCTCGCCGTCATTGTCGACGATCTTCTTGCCATTCACAAACAATATGGCGCCGTCATCGCCACCCAGATGGAAGGTAAATACACCGCCTTCCTCGACCTCGATGTTGCCGCTCACACGCGCGCCGAAGGTATCGGTGTCGCCGCCCGACCAAAATGATCCGTGTCCGTTCTCGTAGTTGATGTCTTGGGTCATTTCCGAATGTGTCGGAGTGGCATCCCAGTCAATGTCCGACATTTTTTTGAGACTGTGGTCCACGTCAAAATATTCAGCGGTGAAACCGGACTCGACCGAAATCACAGGCGGATCGAAAACGCTAATCGTGAACGTTTCGGATGTGCTCAGACCGCCGGAGTCAGTGGCGGTCACGACAAGTTCCAGGTCCCCTTCCTCGGACGATACGGTATTGCCGGGCCTCAGACGCACGTCACCGTCAACAATTTCGAAGCGTTCGTCTGACACCGTGAAGCTGAGGGTATCGCCCGCGTCAGGGTCTGTCCCTGCAATACGCCCCACCACTGCGCCGTCTTCACCGCCGACTATCGTCCGACTATCGAGTTCGATGCCAATCGGCGCTTCGTTCACATCCTCGACGCTGATCTCGAAGCTTTCCGATATGCTCAACCCACCGCTATCCGTCGCCGTGACGTCGACGGTGATGGACGCAGCCTCTTCGTGATCGAGCGAGACACCGGGCTTCAGGCGCAATTCCCCGTTCACGATCTCGAACCGGTCATCTGATACGGTGTAGGTGTGACCGTCGCCACTGTCGGGATCGACGACCGAAATCTGACCGACGACGGCCCCTTCAGCGTTTTCTGCGATTGACGCCGCGTCCAGAGAGATGCTCTCCGGTCCCTCATTCACGTCCAGAACGGTAATCTCGAACGTCTCGGTAACGGAAAGTCCGCCACGATCCGTGGCCGTGACGTCGAGCCGAATAGTGGCTGCGTCTTCATGGTCGAGGACCACTCCGGGCCGCAAACGGATTTCGCCGTCAACGATTTCGAAGCGCTCGTCAGACACTGTGAAACTGTGGCTGTCAGCGTTGTTTGGGTCTACTACGGAAAGCCGACCAACGACAGCGCCAGCTGCATTTTCGGCCACTTCGGTTCCTTCGAGTTGGATCTCTGTCGGCGCGACATTCTCATGCTCCTGAGATTGCCGTGAGACGTGCGGCGTGTCGGTCTTGGATGGGTTTGCCGTGACAGGAGCGGCCGGAGCGTTCTGATCGAGATCGAACTCGGGCAAAGTAGGCTGATCAAGAACTACGTGCGCCGGAGCAGAGTTCTGTTCTGAAGTGATCGTGGAGGCGTTTGCATTGCCAGGAGTGAATTGCACCGGCGGTACACCTGTGTTCGAGCGATCGTTGACGGTTGTGTCATCGGTGTCGGATGCGGGTGCCTGGTTTTCGGATACCACAGGTTCGGTGACAAAGGCGCGGGTTTGATCGCCGGTGTCACCCCCCAACTCTGGCCGCGACTCCTCGCCATAGTGGAGTGTGGCCCGCGAGGGATCTTCTAGCGGTTTATCGCCTGACTTGGCGATATTGCGCACCAAGTCTTTCTTGGCGTCGGTTCCGGACCCTTCCGCGGGGAAAAACTCCTGATCGTCCATCGGTACATACCCTTTAACGCGTCCCGCGCGAGTCTATGCCATAAAAATCAAATAATTTCAGATATTTATATCCAGTTTTTAAGTAAAATTGTTTGGATTTTCTCGACCTGTGCCCTTGCCGATTCATCACTTTTGAACATCGCGCGCGTCTTTTGGCAGAGGTTGGTGAACAGTGAGGTCTGCCAGGACAATGAAAGGGCATCGCTCGATAAAACGGCCGCGTGTCGGTGCGTCCTCTGTGCTGGCGACGCTGTCATTGAATGTGCTTGCGCTGGCGATGCCATTGGTAATCCTGCAGATATTCGACCGCGTCATTTCCAACAATTCGATCCAGACCCTGGGGCTGCTGGTTCTCGGCCTTTTGCTGGTAATCGGGTTCGAGACGATCCTGCGGACCGCGCGCGTCATTCTTCTGTCGTCGGTTGCGGAAAACTACGAACTTGACCTCACCGCCAAGTTCGTTGACCGAACCCTGGCTGCAAATACCGCCGACTATGCTAACACCACGGAAGCTGAGCATCTTGAGCGCTTCGCAGCAATTGGACGGCTACGCGACTTCTATGCGGGCCAGGGCCGGCTCGCCAGTCTAGAGCTGCCTTTTGCCGTGCTCTTTATCGGCATGATCGGTTTGCTCGGCGGCTGGCTGATCATGGTTCCGATTGTTGGCGTCGTAATGCTCTTGTGGTTCACCAGCATTCTGGTGCGCTATCAGGAGCCGATTTTCGAAGAACGAAACACAATAGATGCCCGGCGCTATGCGTTCTTGATTGAAGTTCTGTCGCAAATCGGCTCGATCAAGCTGAATACCATGGAAAAACAGATGCTGCGTCGCTTTGAGATGATGCAGGGCAGGGCCATTGAAAACAGCAGGCGGACCATTCTGTACTCTGGCCTTTCGCAGTCATTTGGCGCTGTTTATGCGCAAGCCGCGCTGGTTGCGATGGGTCTGTTCGGAGGATTCCTGGTCATCCGTGGCAATATCGGAATGGCCGAGCTTGCGGCTTGCATGCTTCTGAACGGTCGTACGATCCAGCCGTTCGTGAAAATGTTGGGTGTTTGGGCGCAATCAGAAAGTATCGCCGCATCGGAAAAGAAGCTGACAGCAGCGCTGAGCATACCGGCACCAGCCCATTTCGAGCGTCAAGCGGCAAGTCTGGAAAGCGGTCGCATCGATATCGATCAGCTTACCATCAGCCACTCTGGGGCAACGGTCCCCGTCTTCGATCGTTTGACTGCGACGGTTCAGCCCGGCGATTGCATGTCGATCATCGGCGAAGATGGAATGGGCAAGTCAACCTTGCTGAAGGCAATCATGGGCGAGGTCATTCCCGACGAAGGCCAGGTCGTGATTGACGGACAGCCGGTAAGTCCCATCTGGCCCCGACGTGGCAAAAACGGGATCGCCATGGTCGGTATGCGGCCGGCGATCTTCAACGGGACAATTCTTCAAAACATCAGCGCCTTTGGGGATGGTGAGAACATCGAAAGGGCTTTGGAACTGTCAGATGTCCTCGGCCTCGAGGACCGAGTACATCGGTTGCCTATGGGCTATAACACCAGCCTGGGCGAAAACAGCCGCTTTGTCCTTGATGCGTCCTCTCTGAAGATTATCACGCTGGTGCGGGCCTTTGTCGTTCAGCCCAAAGTGCTGCTGCTTCAAGACCCGACCCATGGCATCGATCCAAGTGCCCGCTCGAAGCTGGTGAAGCATATTTCCGAGGGCCCTCACAGCATGACGGTCGTGGCTGCGACCCACGACGACCTTTTGATCGGCGCGTCAACCGATGCGCTGCATCTGCAAAGCAGAGCGCACCGAGATTGGCAAAACGACTTGCTGGACGAAGCGGTTGACACCCGGCAGGAGAGCCTTGCGTCATGACCGTCGCAACCGACACTGCCTTGCCCATGCTCACCAGCCTTTTGTCCGCGGCTGGATGGCACGGCAGCAATCGACGGGTGTTCGAAGCCGTGCCGCATATGTCGGACGATCTGTCTGTCCAAGACATTCTCAGCACGCTGGAAAACCTGGAAATCCCGACGTCGCATACGGTGGGCAGCCCGCATCGGTTGACCGCCGACGACATGCCGCTTCTGTTCATCGATAACAAAGGACGGACGCTGGGGATCCTTGAGGTCGGTGAAGACGAATTGCTGGTGGCGGAACCGGGCCTTGCGGATGCCGTGTGGAAGCCACGGTGGCGCGCGCGCGGCCACATGATCCGACTGGAACGATTTGATGTTGAGGTCGCGGATATCAACGCGAAAAACGTGCTCGAATTTGTACGCGACTTCAGCGGTATGTTTCCCTGGTTGTTCATCGCCTCTCTGCTGACGAACATCATGGGTTTGGCGTCGCCATTGCTTGTGATGGTGATCTATGACCGCGTTATCCCATCCGGGTCGATCCATCTGATCATCGCGCTGTCGGCGTTGATGATCGCTGCATTGTCGACAGACTTCGCCTTCCGGATGGCCCGCGCGCGAACGATCGCACATATCGGGAGCGAAACAGAACGCAATCTCAGCCATGCGCTCGTACGCAAGATTATGGCGCTACAGATCAGCCAGATCGAAAAGACCGACGTGGAGCGTCAACTTGCGCGATACAAACAGTTCGAGTCGATCCGCGATGCCTTTACCGGCCAGGTCCTCGGGTCATTGCTTGATCTTCCGTTTGTCCTGATCTTCCTTGCCGTCTTGGCATGGATTGCGCCGCCGATCTTCTTGCTGATCTGTGCCTTGATCGTGATATTCATCGTTGTCGCCGTCGCGTCTTTTCCAAAACAGCAATACCTGAACAACGAAGCAGCGCGTGACAAGGCTGCGTTGCAGGCCCATGTGTTCGAGACGACCCGCCACCAGCAGGATATTCAACGCCTTGGCCTTGCGGCCACCTGGGCGCAGCGAAACGAGCGGCTTGCCGCGCGTGCCGCAAGTTCGGGGCGCAAGTCACGCCAGTTTCAAATGGTCGGCCAGGGCATGTCTCAGAGTCTGATGGCCGTCGCAGGTGTCGGATCCATCGCCATTGGCACGCTGGCAGCCATAGATGGGAGTATGACATTCGGCGCGCTGATCGCAGTCATGGCGCTGGTCTGGAAGGTGCTGACGCCCATCGTTGCGCTCCACTCTGGCGCGCCGCAGTTCTTCGGGTACATTCAGAGCCGTAAGCAAGTCGATCGGGTATTGGCCCTGCCGGAAGAGCGCGTTCGCGGTGCAGGTCAGTCGCACCAAAAGAAGCTTAAGGGCCAAGTTTCGATCTCAAACGTGACGTTTCGATATAGCACCTCTGGCGCTATCGCCATGTCGCAGGTTGATCTTGATATCGATGCCGACCGCTGCCGGTCTGGCAGGGGGTCTGATGGCCTCGATGGATCCGCTGGCCGGGGCCGAG
>CAYWND010000036.1:0-11868 GCA_964459085.1 uncultured Oceanibium sp.
GTTCGATCTCGCCCTCGTTCAGCACCACGATCTTGTCGGCCATGGTCATCGCCTCGACCTGATCGTGGGTGACATAGATCGCCGCCGTTTGCAGGCGCTGCTGCAGCCTTTTGATTTCCAGCCGCATCTGGTTGCGCAACTTGGCGTCCAGATTCGAAAGCGGCTCGTCGAACAGAAAGATCTCGGGGTCGCGCACAATCGCCCGGCCCATCGCGACACGCTGGCGTTGCCCACCAGACAACTGATTGGGCTTGCGCGCCAAAAGCTGATCGATCTGCAGCAACGCCGCCGCTTCGGTTACGCGCCGCTCGATCTCTTCGGCGGGCATCTTTCGGTTTCGTAACCCGTAAGAGAGGTTGTTCTTGACCGTCATATGCGGGTACAGCGCGTAGTTCTGAAACACCATCGCGATGTTGCGATCGGCGGGTTCGACCTTGTTGACCACCTTGCCTTTCAGGCGGATCTCGCCTTCGGTCACGGTCTCCAGCCCTGCGACCATCCGCAACAGCGTGGACTTGCCGCAACCCGACGGTCCGACAAACACCACCAGTTCACCATCTCCGATGCTGACGCTGACGCCTTTGACCGCGACAAAACCGTTCGGATAGCGTTTGACCGCCGTATCGATTTCCAACGTGGTCATTTCTCGGTCTCCACCAACCCTTTGACAAACAGCCTCTGCATCACCAGCACCACCAGCACCGGCGGGATCATGGCCAGGATGCTGGTCCCCATGATCAGGTGCCAAACCGGCAACGCCTCGCCCGAGTTCACCATGCGCTGGATACCCATAACGACGGTATAGAGGTCTTCGTCCGTCGTGATGATCAGCGGCCACAGGTACTGGTTCCAGCCGAATATGAACAGGATGATGAAGAGCGCCGCGATGTTGTTCCGGCTGAGCGGCAGCAGGATGTCCCAAAAGAACCGCATCGGCCCCGCCCGGTCCATCCGCGCGGCCTCGACCAGCTCGTCGGGGATGGTCAGAAAGAACTGCCGGAACAGGAACGTCGCCGTGGCCGAGGCGACCAGCGGGATGATCAACCCGCCCCACGTGTTCAGCAGGTTCAGGTTCACCATCACGTCATAGGTCGGCAGGATCCGAACCTCGACCGGCAGCATCAGGGTGACAAAGATCATCCAGAAGAACCCCATCCTGAAGGGGAACCGAAAGAACACGATGGCAAAGGCCGCAATCAGCGATACCGAGATTTTGCCGAATGTAATCCCCAGCGCCATGATCGCCGAGTTGAACATCATCAGGCCGACCGGTACCCCACCCGCGTCCGGCACCCCACCCGACAGCAACTGGCTATAGTTCTCGACCGCCTGTCCCCCGAACCACAGCGGGATCGGGGATTTCGACAGCGCCTCGGGCGGATGGGTCGAGGCGACCAGCGCCATCCAGACCGGAAAGCACAGGAACAGGACCCCCACGATCAGCGTGACATGGGTCAGGATATTCAGGATCGGGCGGTGTTCGACCATCAGTAATTCACCCGTCTGTCAACGTAACGGAACTGGACAAAGGTCATCGCGATCACGATCACCATCAGAACCACCGACTGCGCAGCCGAGGCCCCGAAATCCTGCCCGACAAAGCCGGTGCTGTAGACCTTGTAGACCAGGATCGAGGTGGCGTTCGCCGGGCCGCCCTCGGTCGTGGCGTGGATCAGGCTGAACGTGTCGAAGAAGGCGTAGACCAGGTTCACGACCAGCAAAAAGAACGTGGTGGGCGATAGCAGCGGGAAAGTGATCGTCCAGAACCGCCTGAGCGGCCCCGCACCGTCGATGGCGGCCGCCTCGATCACCGATTTCGGGATCGACTGCAAACCCGCCAGGAAAAACAGAAAGTTATAGCTGATCTGTTTCCACGCCGCCGCGACGATCACCAGCACCATGGCCTGGCCGCCGTTGACATAGTGGTTCCAGTCAACGCCCAGCCCCTCCAGCCAGTAGGCGACGATCCCCAGCGAGGGATTCATCAGGAAATACCAGACCACGCCCGCCAGCGCGGGTGCGACCGCATAGGGCCAGATGATAAAGGTCCGATACGTCGTGGCCGCCTTGATGACCCGGTTCGCGGCAGCGGCCAGCGCCAGCGAGATCGACATCGACAGCGCCGTCACCGAGATACCGAAGATCAGCGTGGTCAGTATGCTGGCGCGATATATGGGATCGGAAAAGATCGCCTCGTAATTCTCCAGCCAGACCCATTCG
This sequence comes from uncultured Oceanibium sp., assembly GCA_964459085.1. GTDB lineage: Bacteria > Pseudomonadota > Alphaproteobacteria > Rhodobacterales > Rhodobacteraceae > Halovulum. Next base: position 2,221 of record CAYWND010000036.1, read on the forward strand.
CGGGAAAAGCCGAAGGCGTCCTCGATAAAGAACGAGCTTTCGAGCGCCTGGTAGGACGGCAGGAAAAAGAAAACCAGCGTGACCGCGATCTGGGGTGCGACCAGCAGGTAGGGCAGCCATTTGCTGCGGAACGTTACGCGTTTCTGCATGCGAGCAAGACGCGGCCCCCGGCGATCAAACCGGAGGCCACGGTATCAGATCAGCCAGCCGAACGCTCGAAGCGACGGAGGAGTTCGTTGCCGCGTTCCACCGCGGCATCCATCGCCTCTTTCGCCGTCTTCTGACCCGACCAGACGGCTTCGAGTTCCTCGTTGATGATGTCGCGGATCTGCACAAAGTTGCCATAGCGCAGGCCGCGCGACGTCGGGGTCGGCTCGTTCAGGGCAAGTTGCTTGATCGCGGTGTCGGTCATCGGGTCGGTCTCGTAGAACCCTTGCTGGATCGACAACTCGTAGGCCGCATTGGTGATCGGAACATAGCCTGTGCTCTGGTGCCACTCGGCTTGTTGCGGCGCCGAGGAGAGGAACTGGAAGAAGTCCGCGACACAGGCGTATTCCTCTGGCTCGTGGCCCCGCAGAACCCAAAGCGTAGCACCTCCGATGATCGAGTTCTGCGGCGCGTCGGCAACGGCCGTGTCTAGCGGCAGCATGCTCTGACCGAACTCGAACTCGGTGATGTCCTTCTTGAACCCGCCATAATAGGCCGACGAATTCAGCCACAGTGCGGTTTCACCGTTCACGAACTGCGCCCGCGAGTCGCCCCGGCGACCGCCATAGGCAAACAGGCCTTCCTTGCCCATGTCCGCGATACGCTGGATGTGATTGACCACCGCGTCGTTGTTGAACGTGAATTCGGTGTCAAAACCGGCAAACCCGTTGTCTTTGGTGCCGGTCGGGATGTTGTGCCAGGCCGAATAGTTTTCGATCTGCACCCAGGACTGCCAGCCAAAAGACAGCGGCTTTTCGACGCCATTGGCCTTCAGCGCGCGCGCCGCGGCCTCGACCTCGTCCCAGGTCGTCGGCACCTCGATGCCAGCCGCATCCAGCGCGGTCTTGTTGTACCACAGTACCGGGGTGGACGAGTTGAACGGCAGCGCCAGCATATTGCCGTCGGTGTCCGCATAATACGAGATCACAGCCGGCAGATAGGCCGACTGATCAAAATCGATGCCCGCATCCGCCATCAGCTGATAGACCGGATAGATCGCGCCTTCGGCTGCCATCATGGTCGCCGTGCCGACCTCGAAAACCTGCGTGATGTGGGGCTGCTCGCCCGCCCGGAACGCGGCGATCGAGGCGGTCATGTTCTCGGTATAGTTGCCTTTGTAGATGGCATTGACCTGGCACTCGCCACTCAGCGCGTTGTAGTCGGACGCCATCTTGTCGACGCGCTCGCCCAACTGGCCGCCCATGGCATGCCACCAATCAACTTCTACCTTGGCGGATGCACCAGCTGCGGAAATTGCCAGTGCCACGCCCCCGATCATTGAATGTTTTAGCATAACTTCCCCCTATCGGATCGTTGTTGTTGCCGCCGGACAATGTGACCAGCAAAGCTAAGCCCGCGCAACAGTTTATTGAATGTTTTATGACAGCGGCCGCTTCACAATCTCGACGATGCCGGGTCACAGCGCGACCGGGAACGGACGGTCTGTGGATAAATCTGTGGATAGGTTGTGGAAATGAAAACGGGGCGGCCAAAGACCGCCCCGATTGGGTTCAGATATCCACAGTCTACTGATGTCGCGCCGTATAGCACTCGGTCCGGACTTGGACACAGATACCCGTGGCGGTGGACTGATCGAACGGTCCGACGGCAACGGCTGTCAGTGCACCGGCCTTGGCAAATCGCGGCTCCAACTTGGCCAGCGCGCTGGGGTTGGACTTTTGCAACCGTGACCAGTGCGCCTTGGCCATCTCGACGTTCTGGAACGATCCCAGATAGGTGAAATAGTCCCCTTTCTTGGCCCCATCGACCACCTGCGCCGCCGGCGCAGCGGCCGCTGCCGATACTGCCGTACGCGGTGCCGCCGCCTGTGCGGGCTGAGGCGTAGCGCTGGCCTGCTGTACGGCCGGGGTCGCAGCCACGGCGGCCTGGGTGGCGCGTGCGACGGGCTTGAGTTCCGCCGACGCACTTGGCGTGTCAGTCGCCTTCTTGGTGATCAGGGCCGAGTTTTCCGTCGCCAGGTTGGGCACGCTGATCGCCGTTGACAGCGACGCGTCATCCAGCCGGATCCGTTGCACCCGGTTGCGCAGCTGACGGGTCACGCGGCGCGCGTCCATCGTGCCGTTCACGATGCGCGGCGTGATCATCACCAGCAGTTCGGTCTGACCCGCGGATTTCGACGTCCGCCCGAACAGCTTGCCGACCCCGGGGATGTCCTTGAGCACCGGCACGCCCGAGTTTCCGCGCGACCGCGACGTCTCGAACAGACCGCCCAGGGCGATGGTCTCGCCGCTGTCCACGGCCACCGAACTGGAAATCGTCCGCTGGCTGATCGTGGGCGTCAGGGTTTCCGCGTCAGAGGCGGATTCCGCAACCGTGCTGACCTCTTGGTTGATGTCCAGTACCACCGACCCGGACGAGTTGATCCGGGGCGTGACTTCGAAAATCACGCCGGTATCGCGGAACTCGACATTGTTGACGAACACGGTATCGGTGTTGGTGGCATCGGTCGCCTGGCGCGTCGTGATAGGCACCTGATCGCCGACCACCAGCCGGGCGCTTTCGTTGTTCAGGATCATCAGGTTGGGCGACGAGACGACATTGACCTCGGTCACATCGTCCAGCGCGTCGATCACGACCTCGGCCGGGGTGTTCAGCACCAGGCTGAACCCTGGCAGGTTTGGCGAAATCGCCTGTGTCGTGCCCGAGGTCAGGCCGATCGTGTCGCCCTCGTCCTCGAAGAAGTACTGCACCCCATAGCGCAGATCGTCGTTCAGCTGCACTTCGACAATCGTCGCTTCGACCAGAACCTGGCGCGGCGGAACGTCCAACCGGTGCAACAGACCCAGGATGCGCTCGTATTCCTCGCGCGTGCCATAGATCAGCAGCGTGTTGGTCGCCTCGGACGCGACAATGCGAGTGCCGTTGTACTCGCGGAATGCATCGTCGGCCAGCGAGGCCTCGACAACCTGCGCCTCCTCGTCGCTGGTTTCGACCTGCACGCCCAGAACCTGCGCCAGTGTCGTCGCGACGGTCGCTGCGCGGGCATATTTCATGTCATAGGAATAGATCTGACCGTCATTCGTGCTCTCGCGGGTCAGACGCTTGATCCATGTGGCCACGCTCTCCAGCGCGCTGGGGGTCTTGGTCACCGCCAGGATCGAGTTGTTCTCGGGGATGATTTCAAAGACTGCCAGCGGTTCGAAATTCTCGTCCGTCTCGACAACCGCTTCCAGCCCGTTGATGATCGACTGAGCCGACCGGCCCCGGATCGGGAAAATGCCGACCGAGCGATTGGCCAGCCAATCGACGTCAAAGCTGGCGATGGTCTGCGCCCAGGCTTTCTGGTCAGCGCTGGTGCCCGCCAACACGATGATATTGCGTTGCGCGTCGATACCGACAATGCCCGAGCCCGCAAAGGGCTGCAGGATTGCGGCCATCTCCTGGGCGCCGATGTTGTTCAGCGGGATCACCCGGATCGAGTACCCGGCGGGAACGTCGGGCCCGGTCGAGGCGCCGATGGTCAGATCACCCGAAATCGGCGTGATGGCAAACACCTCGCCCCGGCGAACCAGCGCGGCATTGTTCTGCTTCAGCGCCAATTCGAACACCTCGATCGCCGTCGTGCGGCTGATCGGCTGGCTCGAACGGATGTTGACCGTGCCTGATACGCCCGGATCCAGCACATAGTTCTCGTTCAACAGCTCGCCCAGGATCGCCGCCGCAGCCTCGGCCACCGATACATCCACCAGGTTCAGCGACACGGTCCGCTCGCCGTTGGAGTTCACGAAGTCGCTGTCGCGGAACAGGGGTTGGCGTCCCGGATAAATCGTGCCGCGCCCGGCCTCGACCAGCCCAGCACCGACAACCTGTCCCTGATGACGATGCGCCGTCTGGCCATCGCCGCCACCCAGAATGGTCCGCGCGCGCCAGCTCTCCAGCGGGCCAAAGCCCTCTTCGCCCGTGTCTTCAAGTTCTGCACAGCCGGACAGAATCGAAGCCGTCGCAATCACTGCGATCGTACGTTTCATGTGCCTACCTCAATATTGCTGTGCGGTCGTTGCCGCCAGCTTGTTATGCTTGCTCTAATGAGCGTGTATCATCAATGGCTTGTAAAGTGTTTTTAAATCAGTAGCCATAATGCGAACACAATTGCCAGATGTGTCCCGAATGCCACGCCGTATCGCGTTCGGGTTGTATCTGTTGCCAAAAACCGCCCCAAAATCCCGTGTCCAAGGCCCGTTGCGGCGGCAATTGCCAATATTGTAAACACCGCCGGAAAGCCCGAAAACAGCCCAATCGCGCCGATCAACAGGATGTCTCCGGTGCCCAGCGCCTCGACACCGCGCAGCATGCGAAACACCAGTTGAAGGGCCAGCAATACCCCTGCCGCGGCCGCGCCGCCCGCCAGCCCGGCGACCGGATCGGGGCCGGCTGTGACCGCGATCAGACCCGCCAGACCCAGTGCGCCGACCCATTCCAGCGGCAGCCACCGCCACGCCAGATCCATCCACGCCAGGGCAATCAACAGAGCCAGGATCGCGGTGATCGCAGCCGCGTCCCAGCCCAAGACCCCCGCCACAAGACCAACCGCCAGAACGACACCAGTCCCTGCGCCCCAGCCCGCCGCACGGGCCCAGCGGCGGGTGCCGTCGGCGCCCAGCGGGCCCCGCAATGCCGCGCGCAGGGCCAGCATCCTAGGGCCGGAAAACAGCAACGCAGCCACGCTGACCAGCGCCTGCAGTGCGGCCGCCACGTCAGCGGAGATCAGCGCACAATCCGTGTCTCGAGCACGTCAAAGATCATCCGCCCCCCTCTGAAACTCAGTCCCCTGCGGACAACGCGAACCGACATCACAGCCCTTGCACCGCCCGCCAGCGTCGCCTCGGCGTCGATGGTATAGACAGGCCCCTGCCGCTCGATCAGCCAGACCGAGGCCGACCCCATCCGAGGCATCGGCTGCCCGGTCTGGCGGCGCACCACGATATCCTCGATGTCCCCCGGACCCAGACCGGGGATCGCCGCAAGCACCGCAGGCGGCGCGGTGCGCGGATTGACCTGCGCCGTAAAATTGAAGGTTGTCAGGTATTGCCGGGCCACATCGGCCGCCTCGGGTGACAGACCCACATCCGACAGAATGTCCGGCAGGCTTGCGGCGCGGCCACCCTCGGACCTGCGGCGCGAGATCAGCGCATCCGCGATGTTCGAGGCATCAAAGGCGTCGAACCCCGCCTCTTCACCCACGATCGTCAGCACAGGGCGCAGCAACTCGACCGGGGCATTGCCCACATCGATCTTTCCGTTCTCGTCTCGAATGGCATAGCGCACCTTGCCCTCGGCCATGGTCAACTCGACCGGGGTGCCATCGCGCGGCCCCACCGGCATGCCGTCGCCAATGCGCCCCAAATCGGCCAACGCCATATTCAGCCCGCTGCGGGCCAGTTCCAGTGCCCGCGTGGCTTCGATCTCGGCGCGCGCGCCCAATGCCTCCTGCCGCGCGCCCGACAGAAAGGCCGACGCGCCCAACAGCAGGCCCAGCCCCATCCACAGAACGGTGATCAACGCATAGCCACGCGCCTTACGGGATCGTCTCATCGCAACGCGCAACGGGTTTCTCCCAGGCCGGACTCGCCAAAAGCATAGATACAGGCGCCGCTGTAGGTGTTGAACAGGCGCGCGGTGACGATCCGGTCGGTGTCCATCTCGATGCCGATGGCCTGCGGCAGGCCATCCGCCGGGTTCGCCTCGTACCGCCAGACAGCATTGCGGCTGTTGCTGCTGTTCATCAGGTAGACCAGACGGATTGGTTGGGTGCTGCTGAGGATGCGCGAGACCGAGCTTGCCTCGGCTGACAGGCGCGCGTCCCGCAGGTCGCGGTGGCGGGCGGCGGTCAGGGTATAGACGCCGTCCTCGATCAGGATCCGCAAATCACCCACAAAGACCCTGTCCAGCCCGGCCGCATAGGGATCGACCACCATGCGCGCACGGTCCGCTGTCCCTTCGATCCGGCCTTCGGCGGCAAAGCGCCCGTCCGAGGTGATGCCAGCCGCCCAGGATTGCAGCGCCCGCCGCGCGGACAGCCAATCCGCGGCCGTCGCCTGCGCTGCTGGCGCGGGTTGCATGGCGAACCGCAGGCCCCAGACCGCCGAGGTCAGGATCAGGATTGTCAGGCTGGCCACACCGACCGCGACCAGCGCCTCGGCCAGCGAGAACCCGCGTGCAAGATGTGGACGGCGGCGCGTCACAGCGGCGTCTCGGCATAGCGGATGGCGCGCAGGGTCAACCCCGGTCCGCCATCAGGATCCTGAACGGTGACCGCGACAAAGGTCAGCTCGCCCGGAAACACAGGCCCCAGCCGCATGTCTTGCGGGGGTGCATCGCCGATCACCAGTTCCCAGGCCAGGCCCCGCATTGTTCCGTTCTGGGCCAAACCGACGCGCAGCGGGATATCGACCCCGATCCGGTCCAGGATGGCGCTGGCAACAAATCCCTGTTCCGCGCGCACATCCGCCCGCGCCTCCAGCCGCGCGCCTGTCGACAGCGCCTGGTAGAACCCTGACAGCACAACACCCGCGATCGCCAGCGCAACCAGCGTCTCGAGCAGGCTGAAGCCCCTAGTGATCCGCGCCCGGCGCCTCATGGCACCACCCGGACCTTGCCGGTCAGCCAGTCCAACTCGACCGCCAGGCGTTCCGACCCGCGCCGCAATTCCAGGCGCAGCCCCTCGGATTCGCCCGAGGGGCGGATGACCGCGCGGGCGGGAATGGCCGTGGCCTCGGTGCCATTGCGGATCGCGCGGGTTTGGGTGCCCGTGGTCAGCACGCCGCGGTCGCTGTCCAGCGCCACCGCGACCGGCCGCCCGCTTTCCAGCGCGGTCAGCCGCGCGGTCTGAAGGCTCAGCGCAATATCCGCCGCCTCAGCCCGCAGCCGCGACCGGTCGCCGCCCGAAAATGCCGCGATCGCAACAGTGCCCACCAGCAGAAAGACCGCCAGCGCCACCAGCATCTCGACCGTGGTAAAGCCGCGGGCGCGCGGCCTGCGTCTAGCCCCGGATATCCGCATCGAGCCCGGTTCCCCCGGCCTGACCATCCGCACCCAGCGACACGACCCGCACCTCGCCGCCCTCAAGGACATAGATGAACGCGCCGCCCCACGGGTCCGCAGGAAGCTTGCCGTCGCGCAGGTAGGGCCCGTTCCAGCCCACCATGCCAGCCGGCGCCGTCACCAGCGCGCCCAGCCCCTCGGCATCGCTGGGATAGCGACCGGTGTCGATCAGAAAGATGTCCAGCGCAGCGCGGATCTGGGCGATCTGCGCCTCGGTCGTCTTGACCCGGCTGGATTGCAGCTGCCGCATCGCGGCCGGTCCCACCAACCCGATCAGCAGCCCGACAATGGCCACCGCAACCAGCATCTCGACCAACGAGAAGCCACGGGCGCCCCGGCGGCGCCTAGAACGAGATCGAGTTGACCGAGACAATCGCAGAGAAGAGAGCATAGAGACTTACTCCGATCAGAAGTCCAACGACCATGATTAGGATGGGTTGCAAAAGGGTGAGTGTGCGTTCCAGTTCGCGGTCCGCAATCTCTTTCATATCCTGGGCCGCGCGGTCCAGCATCTGGGCCAACTCGCCCGATTCCTCGCCGATCCGCACCATCTCGGTGACGGTGGCCGGAAACTGGCCGCTGTCGCGCAGGCTGCGGTGCAGGGGCGCGCCGCCTTCGACCTTCGCGGCTGCCGCCGACAGCGCCCGGCGCAGGGCCGCACCTTGTGTTGTGTCGGTCATCACCCGCAATGCGGTGCTCAGCGTCACGTCGCGGTCCAATAGCGCCGCCAGGCCGGACAGGAACAACGTCACCCGGTTGCGGCGGATCACCCTGCCGACAAAGGGCAACGTATCGGCCAACCGCGACATCAGCGGCCCCAACCGCCCCATCCGCAACAGGACAAGGGCCGCGATCAGCAACGCAATCGATCCCGTTGCGATCAGCGGCCAAAGCGCCGCCAACAGGTCGGACAGGGCAAATACCGCTCGGCCCAAGGGCGGAACCATTTCGAAGCGATCCTCGACCAGGGGCCGGAACTGCGGGATGATGGCGATCATGATGAACCCGACCGACACCACTGCCAGGATCAACAGCAGCGCGGGATAGGTCAGGCCCGACACGATCCGGCGCGAGATCTGAAGCCGTTCGCGCAAAATGGTGGCCGCCGTTTCCAGCGCCCCGGACAGCTCGCCCGAAACCTCGGCCCCGCGCACCAGCGCCAGCGTGGTGCCGTCGGTGACACCCGCATCCTCGCGCAGCGCATCCGAGAACCGCGCGCCCTCGCGCAGGCGCGACCGCATCCGCGCCGCCGCAGCCGAGATCGCGCCGTCATTGCCCTCGGCCATGATCCCCAGCGCCCGGTCCAGGGTGATCCGGCGCCCCGTAAGTGTGGCCAGACGGCCAATCATGTCAGCCGTCAGCCGGGCGGTCATCCGCCCTGACTTCAGGCCCCGCCCGCGTTTGCGCTTGGCCTTGCGATCCGCGCCGTCATCGACCGCGACCTGAACGGGATACAGGCCCTTTGCACGCAGATGGTCGACAACCTGCTGACGATTTTCGGCTGACACACGCCCTGACCGTTTTGCACCGGTCTGGTCGCGTGCGACATAGGCAAACGTGGGGCCCGCGCCGTTGCCCTCGCCGTCGAATGTGTCTTCGGCCACGCTCATCACCAGGCTTCCGGTACGCCGAGCACGCGGATCACCTCGCTCAGCGTGGTCTCGCCTCGGGACACCATCGACAGACCCTGACGACCCATCGTCGCGACATCCGCACGGCCACCCTCGGCGATCCGCCGCGCCTCGTCACCGCTGAGCGCCTCGAACAGTGCGGCCCGGCCGCGATAGCCGGTGCCGTTGCAGGCCGCGCAGCCGGCCGCCTTGCGCGGGGTCCACTCGGCCAGCGGCCCGAGCGACGGGTGGGCAGCCGCAAGCCGCGCGAACATCCGCCCGCCCGGCGCCTCTGGGTCGATCTCGACCGGTGCCGCGCAATCGGGACACAAGCGCCGGACCAGACGCTGCGCGCCGACCATGCGGACCACCGAATGCAGCAGATAATCCGCCACGCCCATATCCTGCAGCCGCAACAGCGCCTCGGACGCCTTGTTGGTATGCAGCGTCGACAACACCAAGTGCCCGGTCAGCGCTGCGCGAATGGCCAGTTCGGCCGTCTCGCGGTCGCGGATCTCGCCCACCATCAAGATGTCGGGGTCATGGCGCAGCACCGTGCGCAGCGCGCTGGCAAAGGTCCAGCCCAATTCGGGATTGACCTCGATCTGCACCAGCCCTTCGGTCCGGATTTCGATCGGGTTCTCGATCGTGATGATCTTGCGGCCCTTGTCGTTGATCGCCCCCAGCGCCGCATGCAGCGTCGTGGTCTTGCCGCTGCCGGTCGGTCCGGTCATCAGGATCAGGCCGTTGGGTTCACGCAACGCCACCC
>CAYWND010000037.1:0-11854 GCA_964459085.1 uncultured Oceanibium sp.
CCGATGCAAAGGCCTGCAACCTCGATGATAAAGATCGAGTTCCCATCCGCTGTCTCCGGGTGAGACGCAGATCGAGGCCGACCGGCGTGCCATCGATGACCAGATCACGCGGATCCGCAAACAGCTTGGTAAAGTGGTCAAGACCCGGCAATTGCACCGGGCGGGGCGCAAGAAGGTGCCGTTCCCAATCGTCGCTCTGGTCGGGTACACGAACGCCGGAAAATCCACGCTGTTCACCCGGTTGACCGGTGCCAGCGTTCTGGCCCAGGACATGCTGTTTGCGACGCTTGATCCAACGATGCGCGGCATCACGCTGCCATCGGGGCGGCAGGTGATCCTGTCGGACACCGTTGGGTTTATCTCGGACCTGCCACCGCAGTTGGTCGCGGCCTTCCGCGCGACACTGGAAGAGGTTCTGGATGCTGATCTGATCCTGCATGTGCGCGATATCTCGCACCCCGAGACCGAAGAACAGTCGCAGGACGTTCACGCCATTCTGGCCGATGTCGGTGTGAGCGAAGAAACGCACACCCTGATCGAGGTGCTGAACAAAACCGACGCACTGGCCGGGCCCGATGCTGACGCCGTTCGCCAGAAGGCCGCGCGCAGCGAAGACCGCGTTGCAATGTCGGCGCTAACGGGCGAGGGGATCGAGGGGCTGTTTGCCGCCATCGATACGGCATTGGCCGAACCGGTCCGCCGGGACGAGGTGAAATTGCCATTCGAACAGGGCAGGGCGCGCGCCTGGCTGTTCGAGAACAAGCTGGTGAAGCGCGAACGGCAGCGTGATGACGGATTCAGGCTGTCAGTAGAGTGGACCGACAAGCAGAAGCGCCAGTTCGAGCAGCTGGCCTCAGAGGGCTGACAATAGGTCCTGTTCGGCCGCGGAACGATCTATCTGGTCCCATCGCAGACGCGTCCAGTCCTTCATGTTTGATCGAAACCAGGTGCGCTGTCGCTTGGCGAATTGCCGTGTAGCGGTGGTAGCCTGCGCAATCGCGTCGTCGCGCGAAAGGTTGCCATTCAAATGGGCGATCAGTTGGGTTGCGCCCAGCGCCCGAGAGGCCGGCAGATCCGGATCCCAGCGGGGCTGGACCCGCGCTACTTCGTCCAGTGCGCCGGTTTCGAGCATCATCTCGAAACGCCGGTCGATCCGCGCGCCAAGCCAATCCGGGTCGCTGTCGAGCACAACCCGAACTGCATCGGCAGCCAATGGGTCAGGGGTCGCCTGTTGCCATTGCGAAAGCGGGGTGCCGGTCGCGCGACGAACCTCCCAAGCGCGCTGCAGGCGCATGGGATTTCGGCGATCCACGCGCGCCAGAATGTCAGGGTCGTGGCGGGCGAGGTAGTCGACAAACTCCGCAATACCGTTGTCGCCTCGGCGGATCGCGTCGCCTTCTGCCCGGACCTCAGCAGGGATTGCGGGTATATCGGCCAGACCGCGCGTCAGAGATGACAGATACAGACCCGTCCCTCCAACCACGATCAGCCGTCTGGTTTCGCTAGCCATAAGCTGTGCGACGTCTCGCAGCCACTGACCTACAGAGTAGGCCTGATCATAGGGAACATGACCATAAAGGCGGTGCGGTGCGTGGGCCATATCAGCCGCATCAGGCCGTGCGGTCAGTACTTGCCAGCAGTCATAAACCTGAAGGGCGTCGGCGTTTACGACCACACCATCCAATTGCTGGGCCAAAGACAGTGCCAGATCCGACTTGCCCGAGGCCGTCGGGCCCGCGATCAGGATCGGTCTGGGCATGCACATCGACCCCTAGGGCGCCACAAGTCTGAGGATTGTGTCCATGTTGAAGGCCAGCCGCGCCTCCAGCGCTGTAGGGGTCATCAGATCGCGGTTATAGACGATCGCGCCGGTGTACTGGTTGGTCAGGTAGTAGTAGCCGATGGCGGCGATGGTGATGTTCAACTGGACCGCGTCAATTCCGGGCCGGAAATCGCCGCTGGCCACGCCGCGATCCAGGATGTCCTGAACCATGCCGACGAACCGGCGACTGACCTCGGGCACCTTTTCCGACTGTCGCAGGTGGCGCGCCTTATGCAGGTTTTCCGAGTTGACCAGCGTGATGAACTCGGGGTTGTCCAGATAATAGTCCCAGGTAAAGCGGACCAACGTCTCCAGCGCTTCTCGCGGGGGCAGGTGATCCAACTCCAGTGACTGTTCGGCCGCGCGGATATCCACATAGGCCGCCTCGACCACGATCCGGAACAGATCCTCTTTGGATCCGAAGTAGTGATAGATCATGCGCTTGTTTGCGCGTGATTTCTCGGCAATGACATCGACCCGGGCGCCGCCGAGTCCATGCATGGCAAATTCCGTCTTTGCGGCGGCCAGGATCCGCGCCCGTGTCGCCTCGGCATCCCGTACCTTGGGTTTGTCCTGCGCGTTCATATCCTCGGCATCATTTCCGCTGTGATCCTTAGGCCTGTGAGGCCTGACTCTGCGGTACGGAAAGGTTCTTGACAAGGGCCGTCTCATAAAAGTAACTAACTAGTGCGTTACTAATGCGTGCTGCGACATATCCAGTGCAGCGACGGTGGGAAGTGTTGCCAAGATAGGGAGGAACGTCGTGTCAACATTCATCAAGGATTACATCGAACGCGAAACCATCAACCGCAGGAACCTGCTGCTGGCCTCGGCCTATGGTCTGGGCGGGGCTGCGATGGTGGGGGCCTTTGGTCCGGGTGTTGCGCGGGCCGCGATGGCGGATCCGACGATCGCCTGGAGCTATCGCAACCGCACCAACCCATATTGGAACGAAATCGTCTCGGGCGGTGAGGCATTCGTTGAAAGTCTTGGCAAGAACAAGGACTTTTTAACCCATCTGATCAATGAAGGCAGTTCGGAAAAGTCGCTGGCCGACGTCAAGGCGCTGCTGGCCAAGACGGACGGACAGCTTGCTCTGGCCATTGACACCAACGATGCGCCCAACGCGCGCCCGGTGGTTGAGGCTTGCGCCGGGGCCGGGGCCTATGTCTCGACCCTTTGGAACAAGACCGACGACCTGCATCCCTGGGATTTCGGCGACAACTACGTCAGCCACATGACCTGGTCGGACGAGGGGCCGGCGGAACAGACCGCCCGCATCCTGCTGGACGCCATCGGCGGCAAGGGCGGGGTGGTCCACCTTGGTGGGATCGCATCAAACAATCCGGCCATCGAGCGTCTGAATGGCCTGAAGAATGCGCTGAAGGATTATCCGGATGTCGAGTTGCTGGACGCGCAACCGGCGGACTGGGACACCCAGAAGGCAAACCAGATCATGTCGTCGTTCATCACCCGATATGGTGACGATATCTCGGGCGTGCATTGCGCCAACGACACCATCGGCTACGGCGTGCTCGAGGCGCTGAGGGCCGAGGGCATGGACATTCCGATTGTAACCTATGACGGCAACCCGCAGGCGGTTGATCTGGTCGCCGAAGGGCGCATTCTGGCCACGGTCTTTACCAACCCGCATTGGGGCGGTGGGATCACAGCCTCGCTGGCGTATCACGCGGCCGTCGGACACTTCAAACCGTCTGAAGAGCCGAACGAACATCGCGAATTCTACGGGCCGACGATCTTTGTCACGCCGGAGGACGCCAAAGAGTTCAAGACCAGCTATCTGGAAAATGTGCCGACCTATGACTGGTCCGACTTCTGGGGGCCGGGCAACGGCGGCATCGTCTACAAGTGACGTTCAGCGCCGCCCCCGCTGCCAGACACGCGCGGGGGCGGGGCGACTGGTCCGCACCGGGTGGACACAAGAAACACCGTATCCTCGGGGGGAGTGCCGTGAGCGGAGTGCTGACACGGGACGTTCTGGTCAAATGGGCACCGCTGCTGGTGCTGCTGGTCCTGATCGTATTCTTTGCATTGATGGAGCCGCGCTTTTTCTCGGTGCGAAATTTTGCCCGTATTGCAATATCTTCGACCCCCGCGCTGATGGTCGCGGTCGGTGTGACCTTTATCATCATCATGGGCTCGATTGACCTGTCGATGGAAGGCACGGTGTCGGTGTGCGCCGTGCTGTTCGCGTTTGCGTTTCTGGCCCTTGGCGGCACGCTGGCGTCCTGGGCCTGGATGGCCCTGCCACTGGCGCTGGTGGTCGGCGCGATCGCCGGGTTTGTCAACGGACTGGTGCATGTGAAGCTGAAGATCCCCAGCTTTATGGCGTCGCTGGCTATGGGGTTCGTGGGCACCGGATTTGCGCTGCTGTTGACGGGCGGCGACCGGATCCGGGTCGAGGACGAGCTGTTCCGGTCGTTGCTGACGGTGCGCTGGTTCAATTTTCCGATCATGTGCTACGTGGCCTTTGCGTTCCTGTTGATCGCCTGGTTCATCCAGTCGCGCACTACGCTGGGCCGAAACTTCTACGCCGTCGGCGGGGGCGAGGAGCTGGCCGTTGCCAGCGGATTGAACGTCAATCGGGTCCGCGTCCTGGGATTTATGCTGGCCGGGGCGTTCTATGCCGTGGGCGCGCTGATGGCGGTCGGCCGGATCGGGATCGCCGAGACCGCGACGGGGAACAATTTCATGTTCGTGTCGATCACCGCCGTGGTGGTTGGCGGTACGGCCCTGTGGGGCGGCATCGGCGGCGTCTGGAACACGCTGGTCGGCGTGCTGATCGTCAATGTCATCAACAACGGCATGGTCGTGATCGGGCTGCCTGGCTATGTGCAGGACGGTGTGCTGGGCCTGCTGGTGATTATCGCTGTCGTGCTGTCGACCGATCGCCGGTCGATCACTTTCGTGAAATAGGGGGCGGTCATGTACGAACTCAGCCAGATCGACAAGGTCTTCCCCGGTGTGCATGCGCTTAAGGCAGTCGATGTCACCATCGGCCGGGGCGAGATCGTGGGCCTTGTCGGCGAGAATGGCGCTGGCAAATCCACTCTGATGAAGGTGATCTATGGCGCCTATCAGCCAGACGGCGGGCGGATGACCATCGACGGGACGACTGTGCGGTTCCAGAACCCGCGCCAGGCAATGGATCATGGGATCGGCATGGTGTTCCAGGAACAATCGCTGATCACCAACCTGACGGTGGCCGAGAATATTTTCCTGGGCTTTGAAAAGCAGTTCGTGAAATACGGCGTCATCGACTGGACGGCAATGAATGCGGCGGCACGGCATCAATTGGCCAAGGTCAAGCTGGACATCGACCCCTCTGCTGTCACGTCCAAACTGTCCTTTGCTCAGCGACAACTGGTCGAGTTGGCCAAGGTGCTGACACTGGAGGAGCGGGTCGACGGGGATCTGGTGATTCTGCTGGATGAACCGACCTCGGTCCTGGCGCGCGAAGAGGTCGAGTTGCTGTTCAGTCTGGTCCGTGAATTGCGGGCCCGAGCGTCCTTTATCTTTGTCAGCCACCGTATGGACGAGGTGATCGAACTGAGCGACCGGATTTATGTCATGAAGGATGGCGAGGTGGTCGACGTGGTTCAGGGCAACAATGCGGACGTCGACGCCATCCAGCACAAGATGGTCGGGCGCGAGATCGACAAGGAATACTACCGCGAGCAAAAGCAGAGGCCGCACGGCCAACAGGTGCTGGCCAGCTTTGACCGCGTCAGCCTGGGCACGAAGTACAAGGATATCTCATTCGATTTGCACCGGGGCGAAGTGCTGTGCCTGGTTGGCACCGAAGGGTCAGGTCGCGAAGCGATCATGCGCACGCTCTATGGGCTGGAGACGCCGACAGAAGGTAGCGTGACGATAAAGGGCGAGGGCATCACCCGATTCAGTGCCCGCGACGGCGTTGCCCGCGGGATCGGCTATGTCCCGCGCGAGCGCAAGATCGAAGGGATCGTCGGCGGGATGAGCGTCTATGAAAACATGACGCTGTCGCAGATGCAGAACTATGCCGCGAACGGGGTTCTGAAGGTCGGCGAGGAAAAGGCGCTGGCACGCGATTGGATCGCGCGGCTGGGGATCAAGACCCCGTCCGAGCACAAGGATTGCGCCGGGCTGTCGGGCGGCAACCAGCAAAAGGTTGTGCTGGCCAAGTGGCGGTCTGGCGGGTCGGACATCATCCTATTGGATCACCCGACCCGAGGTCTGGACATCGGGGCCAAGGAAGACGTCTACGAGATGATCCGCGAGATGTGCGATGATGGCGTGGGTGTCATCCTGGTCGCGGACACACTCGAAGAGGCCATCGGCCTGTCGCATACGATTCTGGTCATCAAGGACGGCGTGTTTCAAAAGCGCTTCGACTGCGCCCCGGGCGCCAAACCGTCGCTATATGACCTCGTCCACCACATGATCTGAGGACCGCCGATGAGTATGGAACGCATCAAACCCTTCTTGCCCTGGCTGACACTGGGCGTCCTGATCCTGGTGGTGGGAATCGCAAACCCCGCGTTTTTCAACCCCGCTGCGCTGATCTCGCTGATGGCGGATGTGGTGCCGCTGTTCATCATGGCGTTGGGAATGACCTTTGCGATCTATATCGGGGGCATCGACCTGTCGATGCAGCAGCTTGCCAATCTGGTTACCGTTATCGCGACGGTTTATCTGGCGCATCTGGGGTTTGGCGTTGCGGTGGTCTGCATCCTGATCGGGTTCGTGTTCGGTGCGATCTCGGGCTTTGTGACGACGCGGCTCTATGTGCCGTCGTTTGTCTCGACCCTGGCATTGGGGTTTATTGCGCTTTCCGGGGCCAAGTTCCTGTCCGGGCAGCGTGCGCTCTATATGGATGCCGAGTTGCGCGACAACAGCTTTGGCTGGATGTTCGGCACGACCGCCGGGGTGCCGCACGAGTTGATGATTGCGGCCGTCTTGCTGGCCGTTGCCTGGTTTCTGCAGACCCGAACAACCTTTGGCCGCGCGCTTAAGGCTGTGGGATCGGGTGAGCTGGCGGCGGTTGCCTCGGGGCTGAACGTCGACCGGGTCAAGATCATCGCGTTTGCGATCTCGGGCACGTTCGCGGCCATTGCGGGCCTGATCTTTTCGGTCAAGCTGTCTGGCGGGGACGCAAACCTGGCAAACGGTTTTCTACTGCTGGCGATTGTTGCGGTCCTTGTTGGCGGCACCCCTCTGACCGGTGGGGTTGGCGGGGTCATCAATACCGCAATCGGCACGCTGATCGTCATGGTGATCCGTGCAGCCATGGTCTACCTGGAGATCGACGCAACCCAGCAGCAGATGGTGTTTGGCATCGTCCTGATCATCGCGATCGCGCTTACGATAGATCGCAGTAAACTCCGCATCGTGAAGTAGCGGAGGGAACTCATGACAACGATGCAGGCAGCTTATCTTGTCGAACCGGGACGGTTCGAACTACGCGAGGTGCCGATCCCGCGCCCGGGTCCGGGTGAGGCGGTGATCCGGATCGACCGCTGCGGGATTTGCGGAACGGACATCCATATTTTTCACGGCACCTACTCGGCTGATAAACTGCCCTTAATCCCGGGGCATGAGTTCACGGGGACTGTTGCAGAGCTGGGCGAGGGCGAGGATCGGCTGCAGATCGGGGCGCGTGTCGTGGTGGATACCAACATTGGCTGTGGCACCTGCTATTGGTGCCGGCGCAACGAGATACTTAATTGTCCGTCGATGGCGCAAATGGGTATCCACATCGACGGAGGATTTGCTGAATATCTGAAGGTGCCCGCACGTCTGGTCATTCCCGCATCAGGTCAGACCCCGCCAGAGGTCCTGGCCCTGACCGAGCCGCTGGCTTGCGTCGTGCGGTGTGCGCGCAAGTCTCAGGTGACCTTCGGCCAGTCTGTAGTGATCCTTGGCGCCGGTCCCATCGGAAATCTGCATGTACAATTGATGCGCACAATTGGCGCAGCACCGATTATAGTGACGGACCTGTCCGCTGAACGTGCGCAGATGGCGCGTGATTGCGGCGCGGACATCTCTGTGACCGATCCCTCTGTGCTGCGCGAGACGGTCCTGGACGCGACCGAAGGACGGGGCGCGGACGTCGTGATCGAAAGCGTTGGCCACCCGGCCCTTTATGCCGAGGCTCAAAAACTGATCCGCAGTGGCGGGCACATCGCGGTGTTCGGCCTGACCGGCGAGGGCGAGACCCTGGGTCTGGACATTCTAACCACGATCCTGCGCGAAAATTCGGTCAAGGGCTCGGTCGCGGGGATGGGGCAGGACATGCATGACGCGCTGTCGCTGCTGACGCACGGGCGCATCGACACTGCCCCATTCATCGGTGCCGACTATCCGCTGACGCGCATCCAGGAGGCGTTCGATACCTTCGCCGACCGCCCCGGCGACCTGAAGACGCAGATTACGATGGCATGACAACCAGAGAGGACAGGACATGACCACCGAGACCTACAGTTCAAAGCCCGATGGCAAGATCCCCAACAGCCGCTTTCCGCTGATGATCCATCGCGGTGCGATCCCCGGCGGCGGTGCCGAGGCGGTCAAGGCGACGTTTCGCCAGAACGGGTGGCTGAACAACTGGGAATATCCCGGCATCTATACCTATGGCCATTTCCATTCCACCACTCACGAGTGCTTGGGCTGTGCCGTCGGCTGGATGGAGTTTCGCCTGTCGGTCGAAGGATGGACCGAAGTGCGGCTAGAGGCTGGCGACGTGATCGTCATGCCCGCCGGTATCAGCCACCAGATGATTGGTCATTCAGACGACATCCTGATGGTTGGTGGCTATCCCGAGGGCCGCGATTGGGACAACATGCAAGAGGCGCTGATCGACGATGGCGCGTTTTATTCCGCAGCCAAACGTATCATGACGCTGCCTATCCCCGCCAAAGACCCTGTATCCGGGCAGCCCATGCATCAGTGGATCGATGCCGCATCGTCTGTCGATGCAGGCTGGAATGATTTTCGCGACGGCCTGGACGTCGACTAAGGAGAGACAGATGGACACCGTCCCCCAGACCCTGACGCTGCCCCAGACACCGCGCGAGTTCGGCTACTATATTGACGGGCAATGGCACGAGGCTGCCGAGATCTATACGCGCATCTCGCCAGCCCATGGCGTGCCGGTTACCCGCGTCCCGCAATGCTCGGCCCAGGATCTGGACGCGGCGGTGCGTGCGGCCCGCGCGGCGTTCGAGGATCGCCGGTGGTCTGGCCTGTCGGGGGCCGAGCGGGCAGGGGTTCTGCTGAACGCGGCCAACATCATCCGGCGTCGCCGCGATGAAATTGCAGTGCTTGAGACACTGGAGAACGGCAAGCCGATCACTCAGGCAAGGGCCGAGACCGATGGGTGCATCTCGATCTTCGAGTATGCGGCGGGGGCGGCGCGGGCGTTGCATGGGGACAGTTTCAACAATCTGGGCGATGCCATGCTGGGGCTGGTCACGCGCGAGCCGATCGGGGTCGTCGGGCTGATCACGCCGTGGAACTTCCCCTTCCTGATCTTGTGCGAGCGCGTGCCGTTTATCCTGGCCGCTGGCTGCACCATCGTGGCAAAGCCGTCCGAATTCACCAGTGCCACGACCCTGATCCTGGCCGAGATCCTGGAAGAGGCCGGGTTGCCCGCAGGTGTCTATAACGTGGTGCCGGGCCTGGGACCCGTCGTGGGACAAGCGATGGCCGAGCATGACGACATCGACATGGTGTCCTTTACCGGCTCGACCCGTACTGGCAAAGGGCTGGTCACCGCCGCCACGTCCAACTTCAAAAAGCTGGGGCTGGAGCTGGGCGGCAAAAACCCGCAGATCGTGTTTGCGGATGCGGACCTGGAGGATGCAGCCGATGGCGTGGCCTTTGGCATCGGTTTCAACTCCGGGCAATGCTGTGTCTCGGGTTCGCGTCTGATTGTCGAGGCGTCAGTGGCGGACCGGTTTGCGCAAATGGTTGCTGAGAAGATGAAGAAGATCGTGGTGGGCGATCCATTGGACGAGGCGACGCAGGTGGGGGCGATCACGACAGATGCCCAGAACACGACGATCATGGACTATATCGCGCGCGGCAAGGCGGACGGCGCGGATTTGCTGGTCGGAGGAGAGCAGCTGGACCTGGGCCGAGGCCAGTACATCGCGCCGGCGATCTTTGGTGGGGTGACATCCGACATGGCCATCGCGCGGGACGAGATCTTTGGCCCGGTACTGACCGTGATGCCGTTCGAGACCGTCGAACAGGCGATAGAGATCGCCAACGATACGATATATGGGCTGGCCGCATCGGTGTGGACCAAGAACATCGACACCGCGTTGACCATCACGCGTCGTGTGCGCGCCGGGCGGTTCTGGGTGAACACCACGCTTGCTGGTGGACCGGAACTGCCGATCGGCGGCTTCAAGCAGTCGGGTTGGGGGCGCGAGGCCGGTATCTATGGCGTCGAGGAATACACCCAGATAAAGTCGGTCCACATCGAACTGGGAAAACGCAATCACTGGATCGGGTGACATGGGCGGGTACGACTATATCATTACCGGCGGAGGCTCGGCCGGCTGCGTTCTGGCCGCGCGCCTGACCGAGGATCCGGCGTGCCGGGTGCTGCTGCTGGAGGCAGGGAAGAAGGACACCCATCCCTATATTCACATGCCGGTTGGGTTTGCCAAGATGACCTCGGGGCCGTTCACGTGGGGCTTTAATTCGGCCCCACAACGGCATGCAAACAATAGGGTAATCCCGTATGCCCAAGCTCGGGTGATAGGCGGGGGATCTTCGATCAATGCCGAGGTCTTCACCCGTGGCAATCCGGTGGACTACGACCGCTGGGCCAATGACGAGGGTTGCGAGGGCTGGGCGTTCAAAGATATTCAGAAGTACTTTGTCCGGGCCGAGGGCAACACCATTCTTTCAGGCGACTGGCACGGCACTGACGGTCCGTTGGGGGTATCGAACATCCCGGATCCGCAGAAAGTCAGTCGCGCGTTTGTCCAGTCCTGTCAGGAACTGGGTATTCCTTACAACCCGGACTTCAATGGTCAGGTTCAAGAGGGGGCTGGGATCTATCAGACAACAACGCTGAACGGACGCCGCTGTTCGGCCGCGCAGGGGTATCTGAAACCCGCAATGGATCGCAAGAACCTGACGGTGATCACTGGGGCGATGGTCAAAAAGATCAACTTCGACGGCACTCGCGCCACGGGCGTGACCTATTGGACCGCCAAGGATGGTACCCGCGTGGCGGATGCGGATGGCGAAGTGCTGGTGACATCAGGCGCGATCGGCACGCCCAAGCTGATGATGCTGTCGGGCGTGGGGCCCGCGGCACATTTGGGCCAGCATGGCATCGACGTGGTTCACGATCTGCCTGGCGTGGGCGAGAACCTGACCGATCATTACGGTATCGATATTGTGGCCGAACTGAACGCCCATGACAGTCTGGACAAGTACAACAAGCTGCATTGGATGGTGTGGGCCGGGGCGCAATATGCGCTGTTCCGGTCGGGGCCGGTGACGTCAAACGTGGTCGAGGGCGGGGCGTTCTGGTATGCGGATCAGGCCCAGTCCGTGCCCGATCTGCAGTTCCACTTCCTGGCAGGTGCCGGCGCGGAAGAGGGCGTGCCCAGCGTGCGCAAGGGCGCCTCGGGCGTCACGCTGAACTCCTACACCGTTCGGCCCAAAAGCCGGGGGACAGTGCGTTTGAAGTCGGCAGATCCGTCCGATCTGCCGATCGTGGACCCGAATTTCCTGGCAGAGCCGGACGACCTGAAAACCTCGGCCGAGGGCGTGCGGATCAGCCGCGAGATCTTTCGCCAGCCCAGCCTGCAGAAGTACATTCGTCGGATGGTCCTTCCCGAGGACACGGTGACGACGCAGGCGGAGTTCGAGGATTACGCCCGCCAGTACGGTCGCACCTCGTATCATCCGACCTGCACCTGCAAGATGGGAACGGACGAAATGGCCGTGGTGGACCCGCAACTGAGGGTTAGGGGGCTGGACGGGATCCGGATCTGTGACAGTTCG